>JBCCXA010000031.1 GCA_039192515.1 Verrucomicrobiota bacterium
CAGTTCCAAGGTGTTGCGTCCACTTCCAAAATCAAGGCCTTTGAGTCCGGAAGGGAAAAAAGCTAAACTCGGATAGGTAACGGCTCCCTTACTGGGAGTTGCATGATTTCCTAGACCAGAAAGATCTGACCATTGGCTCACTGGGTTTCCTTCAACAGAGCTGGCATCTGTGGCATTCAAGTGCAATACCAGTTCTGCGGCCCCTGGGCCAGACCCTGAATCGGATTCTTTGGCCCACTTCTGAACTAGAGCTTCCCGTTCAGATGCAAATGTTTTCGCGTCAAGAGAACCGTAGAAAATCTTCACTTCTCCTACCAGACCATTTAGATAACGGTTACTTTTAGTCGTCATACCTAGAAGTACCGGAGCGTTTTTCGAGAAATCTGCCGGAGGAACTATCGCGCCATTCGTAACACCGGATTGGGAATCCCAAAGCTCGAAAAGCTCAGTTCCAGCATGATAGTTTACCCCAACCACAACTGAATTTCCTTCTGCGACCGACCCGTTTTGACTCAATTCCTCACCATCTAAATAAGATTCTATGCCACCATTAGTCATACGAATCAAAAAACCAGATTTCGTATTCGATTCATTACCAATAAGGTCCTCACGGCTATTCCCAGCTTTTTTCACTCGTTTGTAAGCCATGAGCACGCTAAAGCCTGGAGGATTCTTACCTGACTGATCTAACCAATCGTCGGAGTCTTTCGCACTAAACAACTGCAAAGCACTGGCCGTAGAACCAAAATCTAAACCACTAAGTCCTGAGGCGAAGGTTTCTTCACTGGGATAGCTAATCAGACCTGTATTAGCAATTGCGTCATTGCTATTGCTGGACTGATCCTTCCAACGAGTTACTGGATTGCCATCTACTGAAGCGACCAAGGACGCATCTAGATGCTGCACTTGAACTGGATCGACCGGATCAACTGGGGGATCCTTAATTTGCCCAGGTTTTTGTTCCCAATTCCAAAGTAATTTGGAGAGGCGAGCCACTTCTCCAGCATATGCTGGATCATTCGCCACATTAATACGTTCCTCGGGATGCACCTCGTAGTCGTAAAGCTCGACATCGAACAAATCCTTTTTATTGCCCCAGCCTGTGCGCCACTCCACGTAACGATAACGTTCATCGCGAACCGCATGACCGACATCACCACTGCGTTTCACCACATGCCAAGCAGGAGTATTCCAACCAGGGTTGGCAGGATCCTCAAGCAAGGGACGTAAGCTAGCACCATCTCCAACAACGAGGGGGTCTAAGCCGCAAAGATCTAACATCGTCGGGAAAAGGTCGACTGATTCAACCATCTTGCTGGATGTCCTCCCAAATGTTTTAGAAAAGCCAGGTGCTGAGATAATCAAGGGCGCTCCCGCAGTCATTTCTAAATTAGTTGACTTGGTCCAGGATCCCAAATGACCGAGTTGGTATCCGTGATCACTCCAAAAAATGATAATGGTGTTATCGGTGAGCCCGCTTTTGTCTAACTGATTTAGAATTCGTCCGATCTGTGCATCTACAAAGCTGATACAAGCTGCGTAGCCTTGGCGGAGACGCTTTGCGTCTTTACCTTTCGGTTGATTGTTTTTGCTAAAGCCGTCCCCATATTTCCAAAGCTCGTGATTGTTCCGTAGCTGCTTCTTAGAGGCTTTTTCTGGTAAGCTTTCAAGCGTAGGCATAGCTGGCGGGTTATCCGGATCATAGAGGTCCCAATATTTTTTAGGCGCATTAAAAGGAAGATGCGGTTTTTGAAACCCCGCCATAAACATGAAGGGTCGGTCATCTTTTGCTGCGTCCTTAATCCACTTGATACACATGTCCGCTAACTGTCCGTCCATATAAGAATTATCAGGAACATCCAACGGACCCTCAGCCGCAGGGAGCTGGCCCTTGATCTCAGCGCTATTATCGCTATTTAACTTTTCACGAAGAGCAGATAATTTGGGGTCCGCGTAATAAGAACTTGCGTCCCCTTTCCAATACAACTCAAATTTGTCCTCCCTATCTTTTGGGACATCCCCCAAAGTATGCCAAATTTTTCCAAGTGTTGCCGTCATGTAGCCGGCATCAGTAAAAGTCGTGCCCATAGTCTGAACACCTTCTAGATCTAGCCACTGAGAGGGGCCATATGCCTGATTTGTTCGCTCGCAACGCACCCCAGTCAGCATCGCAGCGCGCGACGGTATACAAATGGGATTAGAAACGTAGTGATTGCGAAACAAAACTCCTTGAGCAGCTAGCGAGTCAATATTAGGGGTATGCATCTGGGTGTCGCCATAGCAGTTGAGCTGAGAACGTAAATCATCTACCGCAATGAATAATACGTTGGGACGTGTGTCGGCGTGAGAGGTAAGAGGATTCGTCAAGCAACCTGCAAGACTCAAAGCAGTAATGGACATTAACTTGTAATATATTTTCATAAAAAAGTAATTTTCAATTTATCAACTTAAGCTATCTCACTAGCTTCTACTGCTGATCGATATCCACCTTAATAAATATCCTTTCTTCTACTTCCGGTAGCGCATATATCACCTCTTCGTAATAGGTGTCGAAGTTGTTAGCACCTAGCTCGGTAAGCGTAAGCGGTGACCATGACCCCTGGCTTAAATCAGGACTGGCCAAAATCGTATATTGCAAAGTAGGGTCTCCAAGGCGCCGGAAATGTTTAAACCGCAGGGCAGATTCTACTTCTTCGACACTCATCGCTAGGGCACTGTCAGGACGCATAGGGTTTCCACCAAGAGCATATTCGACCAGATTGAGAATTCCGTCTTGATCGAAATCATCTTCGGGCCCGCCAATATCCATACCCAGTTCTGGCCACCAATAGTTGTCATAACCGTCGCCAATCCATTTTCCAAGCCAAGCAGCTTGTTCCTCAGCAAAGTCTGAAGTGCTTAAGGCTGCATTGTATATTTTAACTTCCCCAATCACACCTTGCGCGAAGCGACTACTGTTGGTTGTGGTACCAACTCGAACTGGATATGCTGTTGTGAAATTATCCGCACTAATATTAGCATTTAAAAGCGTATCATTGTAAGCGTCCCAAAATTGCACAGCGCCGGTGGCTGCATCGTAGTTGATAGCAATAATCGTCGATTGACCAACGGGCAGACTGTTTGCTTGGGTAAGTTTGAGGTTCCCTAAATGGACACGCGGGGCGCCACCTCCGCCCGAAGTAAGCTTGATACATAAGCCTTTACCACCCGAACTGTTGCCAAACAAATCCTGTGGACTTTTAGACCCAATTCGCTTGAAAGACAAAAATATTGCGAATCCTTTACCGTTGTCAGATTGATCAAGCCAGAGTGCTGAATCATCCGCATCAAAAAGCTTGAAAGAGGTTCGCTCGTTGCTGAATCCCACTCCCTTTAAGCCAGATGGGAAGGCCTCTTGGCTTGGATAAATTGGAGTCCCATGTTGTGCTTGGACATGATTTTTGAAGGTCGACATGTCGTTCCATGTAGTCATGACTGAACCCTCTATCGAGGAACCGTTGGCAGCAGTAGAATCTAGATGCAAAACCAAACTTGGAGGATCTTTAACTGGGGGGTCAGGTAAATCAGGATTTTCCCAATTCCACAACAAGCCGGATAGACGTGCGACCTCATCCGCATATGCTGGGTCGTCCACCACATTAATTCGTTCCTCAGGGTGAACTTCATAGTCATAAAGCTCGGTGCCCAACAAATTGCTATTTCGCCTCCAGTCTTTGCGCCACTCGATGTAGCGGTAACGCTCATCACGAATAGCACGACCACAGCCCGGCCCCCCACGCTTTACGACGTGCCATGCCGGATTGTTCCAGGCTGGATTCGCAGGGTCTTCTAACAGCGGACGCAGAGTTACTCCATCTGTCAATTGTAAAGGGTCCAATCCGCAGAGATCCACAAGTGTCGGAAAAATATCAACAGATTCGACAACTTTTGTAGATCGTGATCCATTGGTATTCGCAAACCCTGGAGCCGAAATAATCAAAGGGGCACCAGCGGTCATTTCCATATTAGTTCCTTTGGTCCAGCTACCGAGATGGCCAAGCTGGTACCCATGGTCGCTCCAGAAGACGATGACGGTGTTATCAGCGAGGCGAAGTCTTTCTAATTCAGACATTACTTTACCGATCTGCGCATCTACATAGCTGATACAAGCAGCGTAAGCTTGTCGCAGACGTTTTGCATCGTTTCCGGACGGCGGACGATTAAATCTAAAGCCATCTTCATAATTCCATAGTTCGTGATTGGTTCGTAACTGATTTTCATTTCCGCCTTCGGGGAGTGTTTCCAAAACCGGCATTCCGGGCGGATTATCCGGATCGTATAAATCCCAATATTTCTTCGGCGCGTTAAATGGTAAATGGGGCTTTTTAAACCCACACATGATGAGAAACGGCTTATTTTTCTTAGCCGCCTTGCCTAAGTATTCAATACATTTAGCGGCAATCAATCCATCGCCGTAGGCATCATCTTCTACATCAAGAGGGCCCTCAGCAGCAGGAAGCTTTTTTTTGTCTGTCACATTCTTGTGGCTAGGATCTGCAAAATCGGCGCTGTTTGGGTCTTTCCACGTTTCGTCGAAGCCTTTGCGATTTTCGGGGACATCATTATTCTGCGCGTGCCAAATTTTACCTATTGATACAGTATAATAACCCGCGTCATCAAATACACCCCCGATAGTTTCCACGCCCTCTAAGTCAAGCCACATCGATGGACCAAATTCTTGCTCGGTCCGCTCACAACGAATACTCGTTAGCAAAGCTGCGCGAGAGGGAATACAGACAGGATGAGATACGTAATGGTTGCGAAACAAAACCCCTCGACCTGCCAGCGAATCAATATTGGGAGTATACATTTGCGAATCCCCGTAGCAATTTAACTGCGATCGTAAATCATCAACCGCTATAAATAATACATTAGGGCGAGTATCAGCATTTACTTGTGCCACAGTGATCAATAACCCTGCTGCAATAGTGAGACTCAATCTGCAAGAAAGGAGTAGTAGAAATTTCATAGCGAGAGACCTTACATTGTTTATGCAATTACTAGGAAGTTAGTGTTTAATTTCCACTTCACCATGTCGTAGTTATTCTCGCAGGATTTATAGACGTCTTAGGTAATGAGCTAAAAACCATTAACACAAGCTGAGATTTATGCAAATAGCCCGATCGATCAAAATTGGACCAGGCCAGAAAATCTTCAAAGATAACTTTTATTGACTTTGCTATTTGTAGTGTGTTGCTCATAGTTAGTCCTGTGTTGAATTTAATAATTATAGCTTGTTAGCTAGTTTGTTACAATTTACTTATAGTTAACAGTAAGCGTCTAAAGTCTGCTTATAATACTAATTTATTACAATTATTACAATGTAAAAAATGACGACTGTTGTCAAGACTCTTTGTAATTAGAACCTAACTCATTCAAGCTTAATAAGTTAAGTTAAAGGAAATCCCCAAAATTGGCAATACCATCTTCAAAAAGTTGACGAGTACATGCTAATTAGATCCTTTTTAGAGTGCAGATTACCTCATCAAGCGAAGGGGGAGCTGAAAAACGCGGATAAAGCAGAGAGAACTCTCTCAGTAATCCAGAAAAATGCCACTTCGATAAAGCTCTATCTTATTTGGCCTCAAGACTTTATGCAAATATACAAATCTAGATCACATTTGCGGGTTGCGGCCTTTTCACTATCTCACGATTCAACTGCGGATAGAACGATAGCGAACAACAGGGCAATCTACTCAAGCCACTTATGTGGTAGTCTAAGCAAAAACTAGCTATCCTCATGTGGCATTCCCAAATGGAACTTCGAAGTCTTAGTTTCTTTTTACTCATTAAACTTCAACAAAGGGTCCTTTTTGTGCAGATTCTTATCCAGAACTCAGCTTAGAAGTAAATTTACTTCTTTGTCTTAATCACCGGATTACCCGCAGGATTGTTTACTATAAATATTTTAAATGCCTTTCTTTTACTGGAATTCTTATCAGTAGCGAATGGAGTAATATTGATCAACTTAGAATCCCTATCAATTTTAATAGAATCATTAGTAGCCCAATAGTAGCCTTCGTAATCCTCTTCATATTGGATCTCATAATTTTGAATTGTCATGTATCCGCTATAAGTCCTGATTGTTTTCTTATTAACTTTCTCTTGATTCATTATCTCTTTAAAATTAAATAACGAATAAGTGTAGGTGCCATCAATACTAGTGGATGAATATATCCAACCTTCTCTTCCTGGCACATCAACATCTGGACCAAACCCTGCTGTCTCGAGAAAAGAACCAGGTGGAGAAACAAGACCCAGATAAACATCTTTACCGTTATTAGCATCGGTCATATTGAACGCAGTTAATGTAAAATAATAGTCATCAGTTAAACTAAAACGGTCAAAGTCATTCTGCATGTAATCATCTATGTCCTGGCGTTTGATTACTGAATCTCTTTCATCCAATGTGATACACACCGCATCTTCTCTAAGTTTTGAAGGAGTTCTTTGTAAAAACCGTTGCTTTGCTTTTGAATAGATAACAACTGTATTTGTTGATTCCCCAATGCTAGG
Organism: Verrucomicrobiota bacterium; assembly: GCA_039192515.1. NCBI lineage: Bacteria > Pseudomonadati > Verrucomicrobiota > Verrucomicrobiota bacterium. Next base: position 6,556 of record JBCCXA010000031.1, read on the forward strand.
AAAATTATCATAACTCAGTATTTCAGGAGAATCCGTGTGCGCCGTATTTACAAGTGCAAAAGCTCCCAGTAATATGGTTAAATTGCTCTGATAAATGATTTTAATTGACTTTGTTATTAGAAGTTTATTTTTCATTATCTTTGAACCTTTCTTTTTGATTTATTTTTTGTCCTTCTCAAAAATTTCATTTAGCCCCCGGATCATCACAGTAAAAAATTTAACTACTTAATTCATTTACTAAGTCAAGTAAATCGGCTATTTTTGCGCTATATTTACACAGATAAAAGTAATGTTTATACTTTTATACAAGTTTGGCCTAGCACACCAATTTCATATCCAAAGAGATGTAGGGTTAGAATCTATTGCTTTGCCTCGGCAGCTCAGACCAGCATTCACCCTAACAAAACTACTTTTAAAATGTCGCCGCCAAGAAAAACGTGATAACCCAGGATAAATTTCTCAAATTTTTTGATTACGTGAGCAGAGCAGGAAAATAAATGGGAGTACGGGCAATTAGAAGCTCATAAGAAATAGATGAGCACGAGATAGAAGCGAAGGTAACCCGGGTGGCAGCGAAAGCTGAACAATTAGGTAGAGCCAAACATTTACCGGCCACAAAATATTAATTTACAGTCAAGCAAAGACTATTCCCGTTGGATTATTTGTAATAGTCACGACAAGATCTGACAAGGTTACCTGTCTGGGGTAGTTGAGATTGTTAGTTGTTCATGTTGTTTTGATTTAGATTATCTACTTTTTTGATCCAATCAAGTTTGCCTTCAAGGAGTGTATGAAGAGGCGTTCTACCGCAGCACATTTTGCCTTGATGGGTGCGTTTAGAGTTATAATCATCAATCCATTGGTCTAAGTCTTTTTGGAGCTCATCAAGGTTATCATATAATTTTTTCCTAAAAGCGATATTGTAAAACTCCTCAAGAATAGTTCGATGGAAACGTTCGCAGATTCCATTGGGTTGAGGGTGTTTAGCCTTTGTTTTAGAATGATCGATATTATGGATAGCCAGGAAAAGCTCGTAGTCATGAGAATCATGCTTACCGCAAAATTCAGTGCCTCGATCTGTAAGGATACGCAGGATCCCCAATTGATGCTCTTCAAAGAAAGGTAGCACCCTATCATTGAGCAAATCAGCAGCTGTAATGGGAGTCTTCATATTGTAGAGCTTAACAAAAGCAACTTTAGAATAAGTATCTACAAAGGTTTGCTGATAAATACGGCCAACACCCTTGATAGTTCCTACATAGAAGGTGTCTTGAGAGCCCAAATATCCAGGGTGCTCGGTCTCAATTTCACCATGAAATTGGTCATGCTCCTTCTTGCGCTCTAAAGCTACCATTTGAGTCTCTGTGAGGATAAGGCCTTCTTTAGCAACTTGTTGCTCCAGAGCTCTTAAACGAAGTTTAAAAGTATGAAGATTGTGTCTAAGCCAAACGCTTCGGACACCTCCACCAGATATACCCATCCCTTCCTGGCGAAGTTGATTACTCATACGGAGTTGTCCAAGTGCAGGATTTTGAAGTGTGAGCTCCAAAATGCGTTTCTCGATGAGAGAATCTACTCTGTTCTTGTGGTTAGGCTTGCGTCTGTTTTGTTCAACTAAAGATTCAAATCCACCTTCATCGCTAAGCTTTTTGTATCTATAAAAGGTATCTCGTGAGTATCCCATGATACTGCATGCTTTCGAGACGTTGCCTAGTTCTTGAGCTAGATTTAATAATCCGACTTTATTTTTAATGATCTTATCGTTTATAGTCATTTTGAGGTTATTCCTTTCTGTTTATGTGTTGGTTTGGTTTTCAACACCCAGGCTGGGTAACCTCTTTTCTTTTTCAAGTGTCAGATTTCATCGTGACTAATACAGATTATTCTTTAAATCTCAAGTCATCGATAACCGGCTGGTAAAGCTTACCTTTTGTACTAAGGTGAACGAGTGGTTTGCTTTTTTCTTTAGATTTTCCTGGTGGCTCAAATGGTGAACCAGACTCTCCCCTCATGGCTCGTCTATTGGATCAAAATTATTTTGAGGCTTTTCCATTTTAAATCTTTTTTGCATTCGTATTGTTTATTCGTTGCGAAAGGACTGATATTTACCATCTTTTTACCGTTGGCAAGAGTGTAATCATCGTTCGTAGTCCAGTAGTTGCTCTCCCAACCCCTTTTCTAGTTCACGATATAATTTTGAATAGACATGTATCCGCTATATGTCTTGATTTTTGCGCCATTCATCTTTCTTGATTCTACATCTCTTTAAAAGCAAAGACAGTTCCAAAGTAGGTGGCATCTTTCTTATCGAGCGAAGCATGTAGCCAACCTAACTTTCTTGGTATTTCCACATCAAGACTGAATGTCACTGTCTGGAAAGTCGAGCCAGGTTGTATGACGCAAGCTATATATACATCTTTAGAAATTTGATCGATACTATGCCCATATGGAAGGTGAGCTAATAATCAATATTGTCTTTCATGCTAGAACTATCGAAGTTATTCTGTGTAATATACAAATCTTGGAAAGTCATTATAACACAATATTTTAGGTGGATCTGCGCGAATTGTATCTAGAGATACAAGAAGGTGAAATAGTGCGGTGAAGTTTCCAACATAATCCTTGAACCGACAAGTCCGTGATAAATCAATGTATAGGGATTCGTGTTATTTTTTTAAAACAATCTACATATCACTAAGATTCACAACCCCAGTTAGACCCAAATCATATTGTATTTGCGTCAGTAGGATCTTTATTAACAGAAAGCCCCGTTTCGTTTGAAAATTCAAACTAACATTTTATTTACGTGAGTTGATTTTCTCTTATATTTAAGATTCAGCTATGGGTGGTAATATTTTTAATTTTGTCAAAATATTAATCCCACGCGGCAAACTCACGCTTTCCTTCTTTTACGGCACGATTAGCATTTTATCACTTTTGACCTTGTCATCTACGCTTCAGGCAAACAAACCCAACCTCTTGTTGATCGTGACGGATGATCAGGGTTACGGTGATCTATCCCTACATGGGAACACGGTATTAGACACCCCCCATTTAGATAAGCTGGGGCAAGAATCCATGAGATTTGAAAGTTTTCACACCACCCCTGTTTGTGCCACTACCAGGGCCTCTCTGCTCACTGGGAAGAATCATCTGAAGGTAGGAGTTTGGGGCGTTCATATCTCTCGCGACTACCTCCATTTGCGGGAAAATACACTGGCGCAAATTCTCAAAGATACGGGGTATGCTACTGGTTTTATTGGAAAATGGCATTGTGGGCGCGCACCAGCTTGGATGCCCTGGAACCGAGGTTTCGACGAAGCCTGGGTTGCGGATCTTTATAATCATTATGAAACCCCCATCAGCTACAACGGTAGGGCTCTTAAAACGAAGGGCTGGGCGGATGAATCTTTTACCAACCTTGCCATTGATTTCATAAAAAAGCAGAAGCAGCCCTTTTTCCTGATGTTGAATTATATGAGTATTCATACCCCGCTCGAGGCGCCAGAAACATCTATACAGAAGCACCGAGATAAGGGGCAATCCGAGTATTTTTCAACACTCAATGGGATGATCGAGTATCTCGATTTTAACATCGGGAGATTAGTTCATTCCTTGGAAACATCTGGACTGCGAAAAGATACAGTCATCGTGTTCATCAGTGACAATGGTCCTATTCACAAAACAAAATCAAATAAGCATAGGTTAACTCGTGAGGAAATCAGACTCCGGTGCCCTCAGAAATATAAAGGGGTGAAAGGAAACATTTGGCAAAATGCCCTTCGGGTCCCATGCTTTATAAGCTGGCCTGGGAAGATTGACCCAGGCTCTATAGATGCGTTTACCGATGTCACAGACCTTTTTCCGACCCTTCTTGATTTGGCAAATGCCAAGCTCCCACAAAACGGAGAAACCATCGACGGACTTTCCCTCAATCCTTTCTTGCAAGGGCAACAAACGAGCTGGCCAGAGAAACGTGATTTTTACAGGCCTCATTGGACCATTTCATTGAGTGGCTCTATGCAAAAAAACAATGTCTTAGTTTCCAAAAACACTCTTAAGTTTGATACACAGATTGGAGCCTGGAGACATGGCCCCTACAAGTTTGTGAAGGTCAAGAAAGAATATTCTCTTTACGACATTTCCAAGGATCCTTCTGAAAAAACTAACATCATGTCTGATCATCCAGAGCTCGCGGACAAGATGAAAGCGCAATTAAAGATGGCGTTTGAAGATGTTGTCCAGCACCCTCGCAGTTTCATTCATCCCCGTTTTCATATTGGCCACCCTGTTTATGACACCTATGACCAGGTGGGAGGCAATCTAAGCGGATCGCAAATTCCTTGCGGTGGTGGTATTCAAATGTCTGGCAATGTAAAAGCTGATATTCACAGCTCTTTGAACTGGAAGGAATCCGGGGATTCACAGACTATACCAGTAGAAGTAATAACCGGTGGAGAGTATGAAGTTCGGATTGATGCTCCGGGATCTTGCCAAGGCACTAAGCTCATGGTAACTGTTGGAGACTCCATTCTGAAAGGAACATTGAAACAAGCGGGAACCGAGTGGAAGCTAGGCACTCTCAAGCTTAAAGAAGGCGCACAAGATCTCACTATTCATCTCATTCAAAAATCTAAAGACTTTTCCATCCTGCGTATGATCAATTTTATCAAACAATAAGTAACTTCTAGAAACAAAAGGCATGACAAACTCTCTACTACTTAAAAATATTAAATTATTCAGTATATTCACACTGGCATGTTTATTAGCTCAAACTGAAGCAGCCGATAAACAACAAAATGTGCTTTTTATAGCTGTCGATGATTTAAGATCTCAACTGAAGTGTTACGGTTATGAAAAAATGGTGACTCCACACATCGACTCGCTGGCGGAAGAGGGAGTCCTCTTCCAGAATCATTACGTGTCGAATCCTATCTGTATTCCCTCCCGAGCAGCTCTTCTCACGAGTATCCGGTGCGAGCGGACGCGGCAAGCCTACGGTCCTTCCAATTGGATTGAACTAGATGGAGTACAGACAATTGGTCGCACCTTCGGTGATGCCGGTTACATGACCGCTTCGCTTGGCAAAGTCTGGCATACCCGAGGAGATGTACCTGAGGATAAAGCGGACCGTTTTGACGTTGTCTGGAAACGTGCCGATAGCGACATCTACGCGGATCCGGAATTTTCGGAACTACGCGAAAATCTCGATTATGGCGACAAGGAAGGGGTACGAAAAATAAAAGCAAAACTGCCTGCTGCCGAAGGACCCCTGGACGTTCCAGATGAAGCCTATGGCGATGGATTAATGGTTCCTGAAGTCATTAAATTGATGAGTCAAGCAGTGGAATCTAAAAAACCATTCATGTTTATCCTTGGCTTCCAAAAACCGCACCTACCCTTCAATGCACCCAAACGTTATTGGGATCTTTACGATCCTGAAAGCCTCCCGGGAACTCCAACTCGAGAGAACTTGCCACAGGATGCCTCTAAGTTTCAACTCCGCTCAAATCATGAGCTGTGGAAATATGCGGACGGCTTTAGCAAGAGTGCCCCCCCCAGCGGAAAGGCTGCCAGCCGGCTTCTTCATGCATACGCCGCATGTATAAGCTATGTCGACACGCAAATTGGAAAAGTCTTAGCAGAGCTGGAACGTCTCAAAATCCGTGAGCAAACGATCATTGTATTTTGGAGCGACCACGGTTATCAGCTTGGACATCTGGGAAGCTGGACCAAACTGACTAATTTTGAAATGACCGCTGGAGCACCCCTAATCATTTCAGCTCCCGGATTCAGTCGCGGGAAAAAGACGACAAAAGTCGTTGAAAGCGTCGATCTTTTTCCCACGTTGTTGGATCTTTGCAGTCTAAGCCCATTACCACTAACAGATGGTGTAACCTTACGCCCTCTACTGCTCAATCCAGAAAACCCTGATTGGAACGAGCCCGCTTTTCACGTCGTCAGACGCGGTAGCAATGCCGTGGGCTTGGCGGTTAGGGATGAGAAATTCCGCTATATTGAATGGAGGAAAGGGTGGGAGCAGGACAGCAAAGTTCTTGAAGTCGAACTCTACGATTATAGTAAACACCCCGAGGAGCGCATTAATGTAGCTGACACCCCGGAGTACGCAGTGGAACGTCAACGTCTTGCTCAATTACTCTGGAGTTGGAAAAATTAAATAACCTTTAAACCCATAAATTAAATGCAAAAACACTTCTATCTTAGAATCATCATTATAGTAACCGGGATCGTAATAACCTCACTATCGGATTTAGATGCCTCTCTCTCCGATCCGGACGCCACCCCGGAAACAGTTATTTTCTATAACAATCTTAAGGAGATCTCCAAGACCCACCTCCTTTACGGGCAATACACACCGTATACCAGGGGGAAGTATATCCAGAATGATGAAGAGCGTATGATGGAACCCCGATTCGACAAAACGGACTCTATGGCGCTTGTCGGGGCGCACCCAGCAGTTGTTGAATTTGGGTTACATAAAGAAATCCATCACGAATACTGGAAAAAGCTGATACCTGAACTGCACCGAAGAGGTGTCGTTATAAGCCTGAGCTCACATCCTAGAAATCCAGATTTAGAAGTTCCGCACAATAACTCGCATAAATCCAACGAGGGCGATCCAGTCACTAAAGTATTAGACCGCAACAGTCCTGACCACAAAGGCTGGATGAGAGAACTGCGCAAATATGGAGAATTTATCAAAACTTTAAAAGATGACAAAGGCCGACCCATTCCTCTACTTCTTCGATTGTATCATGAACATACAGGTGGTTGGTTCTGGTGGGGAACTAAAACTTCAACTCCCGAACAGTTTAATGAGCTCTGGAGAATGACGGTTGATTTTTATCGCCAAGACATGAAACTACATAATTTGATCTATGTGATCTCACCTAGTAAACCTACTACCCGAGAAAAATACTTATCACGTTTTCCAGGAATGGACTATGTCGATGTCTTCGGTTTGGATAGCTATGAAACCGAAGCTGGACCTGAGATTTTGCTACAGTCCTCTCGGGTAGCTGCCCAATTGGCGAAGGAAAACGACAAAATCGCAGCAATCACAGAATTCGGATACAAGAAAGGATTCTCAAAGCTGACTGATGCAAAATTTTTCACAAATATGTTTTTGGAGAACATAAAGAAAGATCCTCTCGCTTCAGAGGTTGTGTATGCCTTGACGTGGTTTGGCCGAAAGCCCCAAACTGAAGAGGAACCCAGTAACTGGAGCGCCTACAAGGACGAGCCGTCAACCAAGCATGTTTTTCCCGATTTTGTCAAGTTCCACAAAAACCCTTGGACTCTCTTTGAAGGCGAGGTACCTCCGCTTTACAAATAATTAATAGGTTAGAGCGCTTTCTCATTCATTTTAAGCACTCATTCGCTGATGCCCAATCTAAGCCAAATGATTAGAGGTTGAGGAAGCTATCAACTATCCTATAAAACAGGAATTAATTCTATTCCACTGATCTTGGCATTTGCCGCGCTTTCTTGACGGAAATTAATCAAGATTGACCCACTGGCATCCGCCGTGGCTTTAAATTCTTTGACCAGTGCAGTAAATGCATCCACCTCCGCGAGTATATCAAATCCAGCAAGCACCTCCTTCCCGTTAATATCCACACCGAAAATTCGCTGGCCTGGCGAAATGAAAAAAATCTCAGCGAAATGCAAGCGTACTGTGTAATCGTTGTTGGGGTTCAAACCAGCGAATACGTATGAGAAATCCCCAGTATTCCAGCGCTCGCTTTGATACAAAGATTCTGGAGCAGGGATGGGAGCATTCGTGCTATCTATCACTATAGCCTGAGAAGTTGAATTCAAATTACTAGCGCTAAATCCCGAGTCAGCGGCAAAAAAATCATCAATAGCTGGGCCTCCAGAATTGATGCCAAATCCAGATATAGATGGCGCGGCTGGACTCAGCTCCACATAGTCCAGATTAAACTTATTGTTTTGAAGTAGAATTCTCAACTCTTGCACCCCGGCCTCAAGAAATAGTGGATCTCCTGACTTCAGTTTCCAATCATACCATCCATCACCATTCGTATTAAAAGTAAGCGAGCTTCCCACGAGCTCACCATCGACTTCAAAGGCTAAACTTTTGTTCGCGCCATTGCCTGACGCAACCCGAGCCACGACATTGTAATAGCCTGTCTCAGCGACATTGATAGTATAAGCTACCCATTCTCCTTTTCGAACCCAACCGATGCAATATCCGCCCTCTTGATTAGAATCCAAATCCACGTCGTCTTCACGGTATAGACCTCCTATATTACCAGTGGTTTTATCAAAATAGCCAACATTCTGCCCCCCTTCATTATAATCTTCTGCTTCAATACGACCGGGGATGCCAATGGAAGGTGTACTCACTTTAGCAGCATTAGCCACGACTATACCATTGATCAAAGCTCCTCCCTTGCTAGACATGAAGCCCAGATCCAGTGAACCGTCCTCAACTACCACATCATACAAGATCTCAACAGCAAGTTTATCACCTACCGCTGCATATAAGTCCAGATCATTCAACACCAGATTCCCTTCTATCGATAGATCGAAGATCCGCTTATTGATTTTGCTTTTTTCGATCTCGGCAAGCTGAACCAAGAGGCTGTAACGGCCATTGGCCACTTCTAATTGATAGTAAGAATGCCCGACACGTGCTGTCCTATAAAGAGGGTCATCATAGGTATCTTCTATTTCCATTTTATTTGAAATTTTCTTTACGGATCCACCTTTATAGAAACGTTTATTATCCGCTTCGTAGTTAAATCCTATGCCGTCACCAAAACCATCACCATCAGCATCATCGGAATTAGCATTCTTATAAGAAGGACCACCCGCATTTATCGCTAGAACGAAATCATTGTAAGAAACCACCTCTACCGTGTATGGTGTAGAAGCTGAGAACAAAGAATTGGTGACCACAACTTGTAAGTTGTAGATGCCCGGCTCACTGAAAATAGCTCGTGTAATTTTAGTATTAGGCTCCCCAAATTGAACCGTCCCTGGGCCCGAAACCTGACTCCATTGCACTGTTGCAGCAACCCCTATGGGGTTAGCAATCAGGCTGGCAGTTCCCCGCTCATGAACTAAAAGACTTCCCGTCACATAGACTTCCAAACCTTGAGGCTCACCCGTGCCTCCAGTAAGAATATCTACGATACCTCGCAAAATTGGCTCGTTGTCTTTTTCTTCAATATCCGAGCCCGGACCATTGTTCCACATCGGTTGGCGATCAAACATCGCAAAAAATTTTCCACTACCCACATCAGCATGAGCGAGAGCCGCATATTGAGGATTCTCAATGGTAATACCCTCAGGATCATCGAGATCTACCAGAAGCCCTTCTACTCTGTGTTCCTCATTGTAAGGAATTAAGATCGTTGCAATGTCTGTATCAACTGCTACAGGAGAAACGCCTTCCCCCTCTAAGATTGGACGATCCACAACTAACGGATCCGTTGCATTTGGTCCTGGACGAAAAGATGCCGTGCCACCACCTAAGTCGACCGTAACTTCCATCCCATAATCAGAGATCAAATTGTTAGTAACAGTTTGGCCAATAGGATTATCTCCTCCTACTATTTTGAAAAAACCACCAGATGCAGAATCGCTGTATATCAAAGCGTTTCCACCAGCGCTAAGCCATCTATGAAGTGCTCTTTTCTCAGTCGCGGTCCAAATTTCCTGATGCAAGCCAAATATAATCCCATCAAATTGATTTAAAAACGCATTATTTAGCCTTATCTCCTTATCATAGTATCCAGTAATTGTATGACCATCTCGCTCAACTAATTCTTTGAATAGACTAAGACCCGTGTCGCCAGAATCAGCCAGTAGCATCTGATCGTAGGGCTCTTCATTAGGACCTGAGGGCACGGCCCCATCTGGTGCGACATCACCGTAAATATAGGCGATATTGCCGGCAATAAGAGGCAAAGTAACGAATGATAACATCAGCACAAGAGCTACATATTTTAGGCCTGAACAGGCGTGATACAATTTCATATGAGTAATTCCGATTTGACTTTTAATCCTTAAATAAGGCATCATTATATCTGAAAAATCGCTATAATTCTTCTCATTATAAAAGAAATCTTTCCCATATTCGAACTTTAGAGGAACTTAGAGATTAATATTACGCTTACAGATGATTTTTATCCATTCGGCCTTCGCGGGCGCCAGGACAATATTCTTCCCATGAAGCGGGCCCATCGGCATATGGAAATTGAATTATTCACCAGCGTGGACTCAAAATTTGTTCGCAGGTTCGGTGACGAAATTGAATACTTTGAAAAAGATGAGCTCGTCATCTTCTGGGGCTGCATCCCACACCAATTATTGGAGATGAAGGAATGCGAGCGCGGTTTCATTGCCTATTTCCCTTTGAGCTTGTTTTTCAATTGGAATTTACCCGCATCATTCCGTCAAGCAATTTTACAGGGTAGAACTCTTAGATTTTCCAAAAGATCCTCAGCAATTCAACTCGCTTTGGATAACTTGAAAAATGTGCTTCCTAAACCGAATGCGATGAATCTGAAAATTTCCCGCTCCGCATACTTACTTGTGCAGGGGTCCGTTCAGGCTATTGCTGAAGAATACATGAAACAAAATCTGGAATACAACTTTACACCCTCCGAAAATATGTGTTTCGAAAAAGTTGTGGGCATGCTTGAGTATTTGGCGGCAAATTATCAACGACCAATCACAGCGAATGATATTTGCTCTAGTGTAAATCTCAATGTGACCTATGGGCGAACGCTGTTTAGAAAAGCAGTGAGCATGACCCTGCAAAAATTCCTTAGGCAACTAAGGGTCGAACAAGCAAAATACCTTCTTTCACAGACAGATCTTCCAATTATAGAGGTTTGTATGGACTCTGGTTTCGCTAGCAATAGTCGCTTCTATGCGAGTTTTCAAGAAACCACACACCTCTCACCCAAAGCTTACCGCCAAGCTGCCCAGAAACGTATTGCTTTGCTGCCAAATGCCTAAGCACTCAACCATTGTCCACTACAACCCCATAATGACAGAAGGTGTGCAAGATACGTTAAAGCTTGAGAGATAGATAAGGAGCACTTACTTGGGGATAGCACTGTCATAAATCCCATAAAACCTATTTACTATCAAGATGTTAAAAGGATTCTTTACTCTCTAATACATTATTCAGGTTTCATGCTAAGGTTTCTGCGTTAACCTTCAAAAATCACTATGAAAAAATACTACACCTTATATCTTAATATTGCTACGACGTTCCTAAGTTTAGGGATTTTGATTATTTCAAACTCACACTCTGCAATTGCGGAATCAAAGCGACCCAATATCGTCTGGATGTGTGGCGAAGACTTGGGCGCTCAACTCAGCCCTTACGGGGAAAAGCACGCCCGCTACGCCAAGACGCCAAATATTGACCATATTGCTAACTTGAGTCTGACCTACAATCTTGCCTGGTCAAACTCACCAGTATGTCGCCCGGCAAGGACGGCCTTGGCCATGGGAATGTATGCGGAGAGCTTGGGCGGTCAGCACATGCGCTCAACAGTGTCACCCCCTCCAGGCTCCAAAATGTATTCACAGATTCTAAGCGAAGCTGGCTACAAAACGGCCAATCATGGGAAAGAAGACTATGCCGTGCGTAAAACTGGCACACTATGGAATAGTAATGCTTCACTAGCTGATATTGAACAACCATTTTTCATGAAGCTGCAATACGGCAAGCTACACGAGGGCGGCATCCGCGCTAAAATGAAAGAGCTCAAAAAGTCTAAAATTCCAAGGTATGACTTGCCCGCCTTTCATCCGGATATCCCCGAAATGCACCTAGCCTGGCATGCCCTATACAAGCGGATCGAAGAATTCGATGGAGTCATTGGCAAATGGCTTGAGACTATGAAAGAGCATAGTCTAATGGAAAATACTATCATTATGATCTGGGGGGACCACGGGCCCGCTATTGCACGTGGGAAGCGCTACGTAAGAGATTTTGGGCTTCGTGTGCCCCTGATTATCTACATTCCTGAGAAATACCGATCTACCCTAGCGCCTAAGGAATACAATCCCGGCACCAAGACAAACCGCCCGGTTAGCTTTGTCGACATTGGCCCGACTATGCTGAGCCTGGCTGGTATCGAACCTCCCCCTACTATGCAAGGCCTCCCATTTATGGGTGTTTACAGTAAGGAGCCACGCCAATATATCTTTGGCGCGCGCGGCCGCATGGACGAGCGTATCGATATGATACGGACCGTACGCAATGAACGCTACCAGCTCATGCGCAACTACATGCCTCATCTACCTTATGGTCAACATATACAGACCCTTCATGAAAACCTCGTCATGAACCCCTGGAAAGCAAAAACCGAGGCCGGTGAGTTAGGTCTACCCTCATCAAGTTATTGGAACCCCAAGCCACCCGTAGAGCTATACGACATGCAAAACGACCCGGATCAAGTAAAGAACCTCGCCGATGATCCCAACTATAGCGATACTCGCAAAGAACTAATGGCTGTCTTGCACAAGCAACAAGAGGAAATTCGTGATATTGGATTTGTCCCAGAGTCACAAATCCATTCGCGCCCGGCCAAGGGTCAAACACCCTACGAATGGGCACATTCAGATGTCTACGACCTCAAAAGAATCCGCACCATTGCTGAACTTGCAGCAGATGGTGAGTTGGAGGCTGTGCCAACTCTTGTTGAATCAATGAATGATGCCGACCCCGCTGTCCAATATTGGGCGACTCTAGGTCTTCTGATCCGCGGGGAAGCCACAATTAAGACACACCGTAAGGCTTTACTAACGGTTCTTGATATAAAATCAGCACCCTCTGCGCGCGTAGTCGCGGCTGAGGCCTTGGCACGCTATGGCGATATCAGTGATCGCGAAGCTGCGCTTGCCACCTTGCTCAAGCTTGCCAAAGCTAAAAACTCTGAATCTGATCAACACATAGAGCTCGCTGCCCTCAATGTCATGGATAGACTGGATGCCATGATGCTACCTTACTACGATCAAATCAAAAAACTGGAAACCAAAGGTTACAGCAAACGAGTTTTAGAATCCAAGCTTCTTCCCGACCTGAAAAAACTCAAAGAGAAATAATTTTCTCTACCACTATCACAGCATATATTGGGGAAAGAATTGCATTCCCAATGCGGCTAGTCCGAGGAAAACAAAAAAACCAATAACATCGGTTACAGTCGTCAACATAATAGCCGAGGCCAGGGCGGGGTCTATTTTAAGACTTTTTAAGCCTAAGGGAATCAATACTCCAGCCACGGCAGCCACCAACATATTCAATGCCATAGCCAGACATGTGATGATGCCCAAACTCAAATTTCCTTTCCACACCCAAGACACTAAACCCACTATTAGACCAATAGATATACCATTGATCAATCCTACAACTACTTCCTTAACCAAAGCCGCTCGCTGTTGCTGTAAGGAAACTTCTGACAAGGCTAGTGAGCGTACTAGGATAGTCAGTGTTTGAGTTCCAGCATTCCCTCCTTGTCCCGCAATGATAGGAAGAAAAATGGCCAAAACTGCATACTGGGCAATCGTCTCTTCAAAAATAGAAACCACAAGTCCTGCAGCAAAAGCCGTTGCTAGATTGACACATAACCAGGGCAAGCGATTACGAACCGACGTACGCCAGGAGGTATCCAACATTTCCTCACCTGAGAGACCCACCATCCTCTGCATATCCTCAGTAGCCTCCTCTTGAACAATCTCGATGACATCATCACTCAGGATAATACCTTGTAAGCGCTGAAAATCATCCACTACAGGAATAGAATTAAAGTGATAACGCTGAAATAAAGTGGCTACTTCTTCTTGGTCTGCATGAACGGAGACACACCTTACATCTCGATCCATCAGTTCCTCGATCATACGATCCGCTTTGGAGAAAAGAAGATCCCTAACCCTCAGAACACCACGAAGTCTGCCATCCTCATCTATTACATAGATGTAAAACAAATCTTCACTGTTAATCTCTTCGTGCGTACGCAGCTTTTCGGTAGCTTCGGCAACACTCAATGACTCGGAGAGCGCAATAAACTCGGTCTGCATGGTACCCCCAGCAGAATCCTCGGGATATTTCAAAAGGCTGCGCATCTCAGCAGCATCTTCGGGATTCAGGGAACCCATGATCTCATTGAGACGCTTAGCAGAAAGTTGCCCTAAGACGTCTGCAGCATCATCCGTAAACATCTCTCCGATAATTCCAGAAAGCCTATTGAGGCGCATAGTTTCAAAAAGCTGCACGGACATCTCAATGGGATACTCCGCTATCACTTCCGCAGTTAATTCATCAGGTAGTTGTCGCAAAACCTCGCGAATTTTACTTACTGGGATAGACCTTGTTTGCTCAGCAATGTCAGCAGGGTGACATTGCTTTAATGACTCTATCCATTGTGGATCTTTGACATCAATGATCAGCTCATCTATTTTTTCCAAAGCGCACCTCCCAAACGGTTTAACCCGAATGATGCCTTAGAGACCTAAAGATCTGTGCAAGATCTTGGGCCAAGAAACATCATCTCCATTGGATCAAACTACGGCAAAGCTTCTGCAGTGTCAGCTAAATTTCCGAATAACATCCTTTACCAAAACAAGCTATTTGCCATAAATAAATCGCTCGCAAGAATTTCCAGAATAGTCTAGCTATTAAACCCCACCAGTATGCATTGATTATGATTCCATTAGAAGACAACCACGAAGATATCATCGGCAAAGCCATTACAGGACTGAACTTATCTCCCAAGGATATTTGTGAAAAATCAGGCATCCATGCAGACGATTTAAAAAAAATTTTAGCTGGCGACACAGACAAGGAAGCCATTTCCAAAATTGCACCAACACTAAATCTCTCTATCCAAGCACTGCTCGACAGTGCAGAAAAAAAGTGGCACCCAAACATCTCTTCCCTACCAGCAGAATTGCACACCTATACCACTCCATTTGATGACATGACGGTAAACTCCTACCTCATTATCTTACCCAAGACCAATCGCGCCATAGCCTTTGACACTGGAACCGATGCAAATCAGATGCTGGACTTAATTTCCAGCGAAAATCTCCAGCTAACGCACATCTTTCTTACCCATACACATGGAGACCATATTTTTGAGCTCGATCGCATGACTGAGAAAACGGGAGCGATAGCTCATGTCAATGTCAAGGAGAAGATCCCTGGAGCTACTACTTTTAATTTTGGAAAACATTTTGAATTAGATTCCGTGACTATTCGCACCTTGCAAACGACTGGCCATAGTATTGGCGGAACAACCTATGTGCTAGAGGGTTTGAGTAAAAAGCTAGCCATTGTCGGAGACGCTATCTTCGCCGGATCTATGGGAGGCGGCATGATTTCTTATGAAGATGCCTTAGAGGCTAATCAATCTCAGATCTTAACTCTGCCAGATGAAACTCTATTATGTCCAGGCCACGGCCCCATCACTCAAGTAGGCTTGGAAAAGCAACACAACCCATTTTTTGCCACAGCCTAAAAATCAATCACAATTGAGGAGGTGGATAAAAGATCGTATTCCTGCTTATCCGAAGCTGGCTTATTATCATATAAATTCTCCAAAGAAAATCGTAGACTCAGATGCTCCATCAGGCGGCTTTCTAATCCTAACTCAAAACTAGCATTCCAGTCCTCAAGGTCCTGGGCATTTTGTAAAAACCCAGCTTCATGATACATTTTAATCGCATCATTAAATTGATATTCTATATGATGGGTCACTCGTCCACGCAGACTTGTGTCTAGACTCGAGTCGTTTAATTCCTCCAGCACGAGCACAGGCCCCGCTTCCAAAGACATAGAAAATTTATCTGTTTCGTAAAACTTATATCCAATTCCAGGCCCAATCGTAAATCGGTAATTAATCCCTAATTGATCATCATAAAGCCCTTCCCCTAGTGCTAACCAATACCAACGATCACCAATCTCTCGGTTGTATTGCAGACGCCCCAAGGCTTTTTGAGCCGTGGTTTCTTCTTCTGTTTCTCCTAAAGACCCCTCGACACGTAATTGTAATTTATCTAGTTCACTCTCACGAGTGGCTTTGGCTTTAAGGTTCAGCAAAAAGGAATCTGTATTGCCGCGCGACAAATTTGCACCAAGTGAGATATCACGCTTCCATTTGACTTTGTTTAAATCAGTGAGTTGTTCCATCTTTGCCTGTGGCGTCAACGGCTTAGCCGTCACTGGCCTGCCGGACAATTGCCCACGTAATGCTTCATTCTCTTTTTTTAGCGATTCAATTTCCTTCAACAAATCATTCCTAGTTCGACTATCCGCCAATCCCACAGACAGGCTTACTGTAAAAATAGCCAATGTGAGTAAAACCGCTCTTGAATATTCTCTCCCTAAAATTTTCATTGCCTCCTAATAAACAGAATCCCTACCAGATATCAATGACTTAGAGGAGGCCATGATGATATGGAGAAGTTGCTCAAAAAATGTGGTCATGATAATCATTGCCTAGAAGCAGTTCTTACCCTATGCTTTTGGGCCATTTAATCAGAGAAAAACCATGGGAAAAACACTCTTCGAAAAAGTTTGGGAAGCGCACAAGGTTCAGGATTTAGCTAATGGGCAAACACAACTGCTTATTGGAACGCATCTCGTACACGAAGTGACTAGTCCTCAAGCGTTTGCTATGCTAAGAGAGCGTGGTTTAAAGGTCCGGTATCCTCACCGCACATTTGCTACCGTTGACCATATTATCCCAACTGATCAACGCGAACGCCCTTTTGCTGACCAGCTAGCAGATGATATGATCGAAGAACTGGGTAAGAACTGTAAAGAGTTCGGTGTTACTTATTTCGATGTCGCTTCAGGAAAGCAGGGAATTGTTCACACTGTTGGGCCAGAGCAGGGCATTACTCAGCCAGGAACCACCATCGCTTGCGGAGACTCTCATACTTCTACTCATGGTGCTTTCGGAGCCATAGCTTTCGGCATTGGCACAAGCCAGGTGCGAGACGTTCTTGCCACACAAACGATGGCCATAGGCAAACTCAAAGTTCGCCGCATCAATGTAAATGGACAGCTCAGCGCTGGAGTCTATGCCAAAGACGTAATTCTTCACATTATTCGAATACTTGGAGTAAATGGCGGCACCGGCTATGCCTACGAATACGCGGGAAATACCTTTGATAACTTCTCTATGGAAGAACGCATGACCGTTTGCAATATGTCGATTGAGGGTGGTGCACGAGTTGGTTATGTCAACCCCGATGAAACAACTTTTGCGTATCTGAAAGGACGCCCGTATTCACCCAAGGGCGTACCATGGGATCAAGCAGTCGAACAATGGCAGTCTTTTGCATCTGATGCTGACGCTAAATATGATGATGTAGTGAATATCAATGCCGCTGATATCGAACCAACCGTAACTTGGGGCATTAATCCGAGTCAGGGCATCGCCATTAATGAAAATATCCCTGCAGTCGCTGATGGTGCCAATGAAGCGGATCAAGCTTCCATTGCTGAAGCTCTCGAATACATGCAATTCGAGGGAGGAGAAGCAATCAAAGGCAAAAAGATCAACGTCGCCTTCATTGGCTCATGCACCAACGGTCGATACTCCGATTTTGTTGAAGTAGCAGAGTATATCAAAGGCCATAAGGTTGCTGAGGGTGTCCGAGCCATAGCTGTGCCCGGATCACAAGTCGTGGGAAGAATCCTCCATGAAAAGGGTATTGACCAAATATTTAGGGATGCTGGCTTTGATTGGCGTGATGCCGGTTGCTCCATGTGCTTAGCCATGAATCCTGACAAATTGGTTGGAGATGAGCTATGCGCTAGCTCCAGCAATCGAAATTTTAAAGGGCGCCAAGGCAGCCCTACTGGTAGAACCCTATTAATGAGCCCATTAATGGTCGCTGCTGCTGCCGTGAAAGGAGAGGTCAGTGATGCTCGTGAGGTCTTTCAACCCGAATCGTTGATCCTCTAATATCTCAAACTTAACATTTAATATGGATAAAATCACTCAAGTTAAAGGCCGTTGTGTTCCCGCACCCGGCAACGATATAGACACCGATCGTATTATCCCAGCCAGATTCATGAAGTGCGTCACTTTTGATGGCCTAGGTGAATATTTCTTTTATGACGTTCGTTTCGACAAGGAAGGTAACAAAACGGATCACGCTCTTAATGACAAAAAGTTTGAGGGCGCGACTATCTTACTTTCAGGAAACAATTTTGGCTGTGGTTCTTCACGCGAACACGCTCCCCAATCCATCTATCGTTATGGAATAAGAGCTGTTGTAGCAGAGGGTTATGCTGAGATTTTCTTTGGGAATTCCACAACTCTTGGCATGCCTTGCGTCACCGCCAACAAAGAGGATATAGCGAGTATTCGTGAAATCATTGAGGACGACCCCTCTGCTGAACTTCTTATTGATATCCATGTACTTCAGTTAAGTATTAAGGACCAAACCTTCCCCTGTGAGATGCGTGACTCAGCCCGCGAGGCACTTACTTCTGGCCGCTGGGACCCCCTTGGCAGCTTAATTGAATCAGAGAAACAAGTTGCCACCGTGGCACAAAAGCTTCCGTATATGTCCATCTAATTAGAACCTTATTGAAATGGCATGGGTTCACATTCCTGTTTTCTCCATTGAGACCTATCCAATGCTTGCTATAGTTCCATATGGATAAAATCCTAAAAATCCTTGAAGAAAATGCTCTAGCGTCGCCTGAGACCATTGCAGAAATGCTCAAAAGGCCTGTCGATCAAGTGCGCCAAGAAATTAAGAAACTTGAGGAGGAAGATGTCATACTCGCCTATAAAGCAATCGTCGATGACGAGAAGGCTGATCGCAAGCTGGTCTTAGCCGTGATTGAAGTGCGGATCACACCCGAACGAGGTGGTGGATTCAATAGGCTCGCAGATAGAATTGCTCAATTTGCGGAAGTTAAATCATGCTACTTAATGAGCGGCTCCTACGACTTACTAGTATTTGTAGAAGGCCCAGATCTAAAACAAGTCGCTAGTTTTGTTTCTGCAAAGCTCTCAACCTTAGAAGGTGTTCTTTCAACGGCTACGCACTTCATGCTAAAAACATATAAGGAGCAAGGCACCTTATTCCGACGTCATAGTTCTGAGGAACGCTTGAGCATCTCACCATGAGCCAACGCCCACCCACTTCCCTCAGCGACTCAGAATCTTTTATCGCCGAACATATACGGAATATCCCACGTTCCGGAATACGCGATTTTTTTGAACTGGTCCAAGGTCGTCAGGACATCATATCACTAGGGATAGGAGAACCAGATTTTGTCACTCCCTGGCATATCAGAGAAGCCACTATCTATGCACTTGAACAGGGCAAGACAAGCTATACCTCTAACCTAGGATTACTAAGCCTCCGTAAGAGCATTTCGTACTACCTTGAAAAGAATTTCCAGATTCGTTATCAACCCGAAAATGAAATTATCATCACTGTTGGTGTATCAGAAGCTATCGATCTAGCGCTTCGGGCTATTATCAACCCGGGAGACGAGATCCTCTATCACCAACCTTGTTATGTATCCTATTCGCCTAGTATTTTACTCGCTCGCGGCGTGCCTATCCCGGTCATGACTAAGCCTGAAAATGATTTTTCGCTAAAAGCAGAGGATATTGCACCTCTCATCACCTCTAAGACCAAGGCCCTCCTTCTCAACTTCCCCACAAACCCTACAGGTGCGGTTTTGCCAAAAGAGGAGGCTCAGAAAATTGCAAAACTTTGCTCGGAAAATAACATCCTAGTCATTTCTGACGAAGTGTACGCTGAACTCACTTATGATGGAGAACATGTCTCAATCGCCTCCCTACCAGGTATGCGCGAAAGAACTATATTCCTCCATGGATTAAGTAAGGCATATGCGATGACAGGATTTCGCCTCGGTTATGCTTGTGCTTCTGCTCCTCTAGTAGAAGCCATGATGCGGGTACACCAATATTCCATGTTATGCGCTTCTATTATGAGTCAAGAAGCAGCCATTGAAGCATTAGAAAACGGCAAAACAGAGATGGAGAGGATGAAATCTTCTTATCAAGAGCGCCGAAACTACATCGTACATCATTTTAAGCGACTTGGTCTTACTTGCTTCGAACCTCAGGGAGCCTTTTATGTTTTCCCTTCTATTCAATCAACGGGCCTAAGCAGCCACGAGTTTGCCCATCAATTAGTCAACCAAGAAAATGTTGCAGTCGTCCCTGGTAATGCATTTGGGGAAGGCGGAGAAGGCTTTATCCGCTGCAGTTACGCAACTTCCATGAAGCTCCTAGAAGAGGCCATGCATAGAATAGAAAGATTTTGCAAAAGCATGACAAACTCTTCAGTCTAAATAAAGTATGGATCCAAGCTTCAGTTATCTAGCGATTCCCTCAAAAAATAAAGATGCGCCTCAGGACAGCCAATTAGCACTGACCATACGCGATCTTAAAGTGGATAAGCAAGGCAATATGCTTCTATCTTCACCTTGTCTCAATATCCAAGAAATAGATCAAGAAATCGATGACCTCATTATCCAATTAGAAAAGCTTCGCTTTGATGCTAAGCACGAACTCACTCGCCTGAAAAAGTTCCCGGATGTCACTCAAGTTGATGTTCACCAGCCACCTTCTAGGCCTAAAAAGCGCGCTACCCGAAAAGATCTACAAGGTAATGATCCAAAACCATCTCAGAAACATTAACCGCGCTAGTAGTAATGAGATAGGATAATGTTATTATCCCAATCAAGAGCGCTAATAAGCAAAGTACAATAACCATGCCGCATTTTTCCCCTTTGTAATTCTTAATAGATGAAGGCGCTTTAAACTACTCATGCGAATACTTTTTCTAATAACTTATATATATATCGCCATTTTTTTGGTAAAATTAACCTCAGCTCCCTCAAACCACCCTCACCCTGAGCTCTTCAATGTAAAAGAGCACTTGCCTACAGCGATTATTGACATGCGCTACGCTACTAAAAATAATTTTGTGGGTAAAAAGCTTTATAAAGACTCCAATGCTTACCTCCGTAAGGAGACCATCGAAGCACTCAAAAAAGTCATCTCCGAATTAGAACCAAAGGGCTTCCGATTAATTATTCTAGATGCCTACCGCCCTCCTTCCGTTCAAAAAGCACTTTTCGAGAGCACCAAATACAAAGCTTTTGTAGCCCCTCCAATCCCTAAGTATAACCGCCATGGAAGGGGAACAGCCGTTGATGCCTCTCTTGCAGATCTCAATGGCAAACCGGTAGAAATGCCTTCCAAATTCGATGAATTTTCTAAAAAAGCCGACCAAGACTTCTCTGATGTATCAAAAACAGCTGGTAAGCATGCAAGGATTTTGATCCGAGCCTTTCATCAAGCTGGCTTCTCAGGCCTTCGCCATGAGTGGTGGCATTTTGATCTTCGTGGCTGGCAAAACTTTGAAATCATTGAAAATTAATGGATTTCTTTTAGATGCCTGCATATAGGTATTATTGAGCTTGGCTAAGCATAGTGATGTCAATAGATTATCACTTCTATAATAATATATTGATATTATAACCGTGACTATTATAATCATAGAACCGTGAGAGACCTTAGCCCCATTATAGACTGCAAAGTCGGTGACTTTTTGAAAAGTCTGCTACACTGTGCACTTAGTGGCCATCTTACTCTAATCAATCCTCAAAAAGGTCAACGTGCTAGGATTACATTACATCGTGGACTCGTTACAGACGTTGAGTATCTCTACGAAGCCGAGCAACAGCTCCCAGTAACAAATTTTATTGATGCACTCTGTTGGCCCAATGCCTCCTATGAATGGGTTGAGGCCCATACAAGTCGAACAGATAGAATCTTTCCCAAGATCACAGAGATCCATGTAATTGCTAATAACCTTCAGCAGTCTCTTAAACACACAAATTTCTCTGCTGGCACATGTAAACAGTACATCGATATGCGGAGAGCATTTTTCCCGTTTACAATGGTTTGCACTCACAGCACAGGTAAGACTTTTGAGTGTCTAATAGAAAATGAAATCGCTGTATTTGGCCAAGATGAGACTGCTCACATCAGTCTGGAAGATACAGAGATTAGCCCCTCTCATACTAAATTAAAAATAAATCAAAATGGCATGTGGCTAACTGACTTAGGTTCCAAGACTGGTACTAAAATTAATGATCTTAAAATACTGCCTCATGATTTATTCCCATTTACATTTAAAGATCAACTCACTTTAGGTCGCTATCAAATTAAGCCATCGACTGAAACAATTCTGAAAGCCTCTTTATATAAAAATCTTGCTGCACGAGAACTTAGACTACTTACGCGTAAGAGTCACTTGATATCCAATCTAGATCTAAAACAACTTATAAGTAGACACAAGATGCAAAAGAAAATGCAAGAAGCAGATACGACCCTACAGTCCTGACAAGCGCCCAGCCCTCTATGCTAATTCTTTAGGCGGGCCAGCCTGTATTCAGTTTTACTATCCTTTGTAGTCCAGCCCAGTGACTCGATTTTCAACCTGAGCTCATCAGCCCTTGCCCAGTCCTTTGCTAACTTCGCGGTCCATCTCTCTTCGGCAAAAGCTTTGATCTCGTCCGGTGCCACTTCTTCAACCACCCTAGGCAATTCAAGCCCCATGGCATTTAAAATGAAGGCAATCTGATTAAGCCACTCATTCGCTTGGTCTGAGTTGATGTCGCCTTTAGCTATTTCTTTTTCAACATCACGAAGCCCAGTAAATAGTTTACCGTCTGCTTCGGGGGTTTTTAAATCGTCCAGTAAGGCCTCCCAAGCTTGCTGAAATAGGCCTAAATGCTCCAGAGGCTTTTTCACTTGTTGCTGATAGCTCGGCAATGACTTTAGTGTCCCTTTATCCAGCAAGAGATCCACTATTTTTTTTATCTTGAGCAGGGCCTGTTGTGCTGCATGCAGTGTATCTAAAGTAAAATTTAGTGTCTGGCGATAATGCCCTCTCATAAGCACATATCTCATATCCATAGGAGAAAAACCCTTAGCTAGAATATCTTCTAGGGTATATAAATTGCCTAGCCTCTTGCTCATTTTTCCTCCATCTACCATCAAGTGAGCAACGTGAAACCAATGGCGGCAAAATCGCTTACCTGTGCAACATTCACTCTGAGCAATTTCATTTTCATGATGAGGAAAAATAAGATCTACTCCCCCAGAATGAAGATCAAAGTCATCTCCTAAATATTTCATACTCATGGCACTACATTCGAGATGCCATCCTGGTCTTCCTTTACCCCAAGGACTATCCCATGTATTGTCTCCATCATCTTTTCGATAAGCTTTCCAAAGAGCAAAGTCCGCTAGTTGCTCCTTTTCATATTCATCATTATTATTCAAAGAATCAGCTGATCCTATGCGAAGTTCTTGCTCATCTAGGTGTGCCAATCGTCCGTAATGCTTAAATGAGCTAATTGAGAAATAGACTGAACCATCCCCTCCAACATAGGCATGCCCTTTTTCCATTAATTTTTGTATAAGATGAATTTGCTCTGCGATATGGTTAACTGCACTTGGCTCAACATGAGGCTTTAATAGATTGAGTAACTCACAGTCCTTAGCAAATCTATTATACCAGTAGGTTGTAAACTCTTTCAGACTTTTACCCTCTGCTTGAGACTGCCGAATAGTCTTATCATCCAAATCAGTTATATTGCGGACATGCTTCATCTTGAAACCTGAAAGCTCCACAACACGGCGAAGCAAATCCTGAAGAACAAAAGTACGAAAGTTCCCTATATGCGCAGGCCCATACACAGTAGGACCACAGCAATAAATTCTAAGTGCTTTGCCGTCGCTCGGCTCTACTGACAATTTCGTTCTACTTAGTGTATCAAATAAATGAAATTTCACTTTAATTTATCCTTAATAAGATGGCTTCCTCTACCTCAACTAACACCTCAATTGGCAATGATAAGTCATTTAATGCTTGGAGTCTACTCCTGGCAACAATTCCTAGTAGCGGCTTGTTCATACTATCTAATTGATGAAAGTCCTCTGCAGTATCCAATTCGATCACTTTTTCAGAAATAGCACCGTAATAGCGACTCCCCAACATCATACCATATGGGTTCAATGCACCGGAGTCTTCTTTAAATGACATACTGATAAATATACCTTCATTATATTTAGTTGCTTTGAGTTCCTCCCCTAATTCTCGCCACAGTTCCACGTAAGGGGCATACTCCTCTCTTTTAAGATGATAATGGTAATGTGCAGTTATCCAACAAGGAATAGAACTAAGGAGAAGCAAGATGACAGATAGCATAGGCCTGTTACCTAATAGTTTTATCCAGGTCCATGCTGCAAAGACAGCCATTATCGGTAGGATGGGAAAGAGATACCTATGCGAATGCCCTGTTAGAGAACTCATTCCTAGAAAAAAGAGGAACACCCATAACGCACTCAACCATAAAACCTTTTCCTTTCTAAATTCTTTTGCCAAAAGAATCCATAGATTTCCTACAAGGGCCAACCCGGCAAATAAAAACCACTTCTTACTCATCCACCAAATGTAAGTGAATGGGCCATAATTAAAGTCACGTCGAACCATCTCAGACAACTCATATTTTATATAGGTATCAAAGTAAGCATTTCCAAAGCGGATGATTTGCAGAGTAGGCCACACCGAGGCAAGCAATAATGCGAATAGCAAACTTCCCCACAGCCAAATATTATGCAAACGCACACGCTCTGTCCTATTGAATCCAAACCCTAGGAGACAAAATAACCAGATAGCAAAGGGTAATGGAGTTTTTTGCAATGCACCTAGAACACAAACTAAGGCTACTCCAGCCCACCACCTCACATCTCTACAGGCTAGTCCAATCAATACCCAGGTGAGGATACAAAAGAATGCTGCGCCCATATCCAAAATACCAATCCGGGCATATTCAAGAAATGGACCATAGACTAATAATAAATAAACGGAGAGTGCACTCAGCCACCTTACATTTGGGCAATAAATTTTTACCCAGAACGGAAGTATAATGAAAAGGGCTAAACAAAAAAAACCATTCACCCAGCGAACCGCCAACTCCTTATCTGTTTGGCCCAGATAGAATAATGCGTTCAACCAATATTGCAGAGGAGGCTTATTAAAATTAGCTTCATGATTCATGTGCACAGCCCCCCAATCTCCAGTAGTCAAAAAAGACGTGGAACGCTCAGCAGACTTAAGCTCATCAAAATATCCAAGAGGCGCTTCCCCTAGGTTTTGGAAGATAAACACTCCCGCTAAAACACACAGAAAAACAATAAACTGCTTCTCCTGCCATACAGAAAGGGACTTATCCTTAAAATTCATCTATGGAAGAACTCTAGCGTTTATGGCCAATCAGATAAAATTGATCGAGCTGCGCTAAAGCCTTTATAAAAAGATTTTTCGAATGTCGTCGCTTTAGATATATGTCTGAACATGTCAGACATACCAATACCTAGAAACTAAGCGGCTGCTTTTTTTACGGCTTTTCTTCTTGCTTGTTGTGAACGAACATTTCCATAACTTCCGTTCTTCGTTTTTCCTCTTCTGGTTCGCTTATCTCCTTTACCCATGATTCTGATTCTCCATTAAATTTAAGGACGAAGATTGAAACAACTCTAAACGGCTATGTCAACAGCAACCAACCGCTATTCAGAACAAGCTATTCGTATATTTATGACTCTACCCACGAACTCCCATTACAATTTACGCCCTTTTTTCTAATCGCATTTATGTGTTCTCTAGGGCAATTTATTCAAGCTATGATCGTAGTTAATACTGAAATTATTCCCGGAAAAACAATCATTAATGTCAAAGGCATCGTACAAGGTAATACGGTGCGGGCTAAGCATGTAGGCCGAGACATTGCAGCTGGATTTAAAAATATTGTAGGAGGAGAGCTAACAGGCTACACCGAGCTATTAGTAGAGGCTCGAAGCGAAGCCACTGAACGTATGCTTGCTCAGGCAGAGGAACTAGGAGCCAATGCAGTTGTTAACGTACGCTTTGCCACGAGCTCGGTCTCAGCCGGAGCGGCAGAGCTCTACGCCTATGGAACGGCAGTTACAGTCGAGTAGCTTAGTCAATCTCCATCATGACTGCCCTCATCGAGATCTTTTTTCAACTAGGAATTTTCCTTTTATTACTGGGGATCGGTTACTTTTTCGGATCTTACCGTGAAAATAGGCACCTCAAATCCTTGGAACGAAGAGAGAAGGAACTTTCTAGTATCACTCGCTGCAATCTTAAGACTGTCCCAGCAGATTGGACTATTGCATCCTCTAAGCTTGTTGTGGGTTCTGTCGTCATCGCAAACGATTATTTCAAAGTAGTTGTGGCATCTCTAAGAAATCTGTTCGGGGGCCGTGTTAATAGCCTTGTAAAACTTGTCGAGCGAGCTCGCCGAGAAGCAATGGTGCGAATGCTAAGTGAGGCAAAAAAACAAGGTGCTCACATTGTCTGGAATGTGCGAATTGAGACCTCAACCATTGCCTCTGTAAGCCGCTCTTCTGCTGGTGTAGAAGTAACAGCATATGGGACGGCTTTACAGATAAGCAATAAAGCAGAGGCAGTCGATGATTATAAGAGATAAAGACGATCCTTTTTCCATTCATGTGGAACCTGCTTTTCGAGGAAAGGGATTCAAAGCAGACCCTAAAGAGAAAATAACCCAACTCATTCAAAAAAAAGCGCTGACTTAGAAAAAATCCGAGACTCTGTCTGGAGTTAAAAAATTTATGATAAAAGCGGGTACGAAAAGAAGTTCAGGCAATAGCTTGATGAAGCACAATCTCATATATCCCAACCTCAAGAGCTCATATCAACGTTACTAGCTGCTGTTCTCGAAGGATTTTTTCCGCACTAGAAGTGCTTATTTTTAAATCCCGGCAGCTTATTTGGTATCTATGTCATCGTTCTATTTGTTCCCATTGCTGAAGAATTAATCAAGCAATCAGAAAATATCTATCTATTAGAGAGAAGACCTTATCTACTTCATTCGGGTTGGCAGTTCCTCTTTATCGGGGAAGGCTCTGCACTCATTTTCTCTTTGCTCCAGAATCTGATGTATATCCATGTCTACATCTCGCCAGAAGACATAGATGATGACGACCTGTTTTTCCCAATTCGTTGGGTCGTCTGCACCTCTATGCGTATTAGCGCAACACTTATCTCGTGTATTGGGCTCAGGCGCGCTTGGGTAAAATGCATCAAGCAAGGCGCACCTTTTCTACTTGCAGTATCCTACCCCTATTTCCTCGACGCCATAATCCTTCACGGCTGTTACAATTTTTTCGCTATCTTTCTTGACCCAATTTACTCAGGTAGCATTTAGAAACGAAGCTCTAGCCCTGAATTTGCCCCTAAGCTCAACGCTTCATAATCTAAAGCAGCCGCATTAGAATGATTGAAAGTCCAACCAGAGGAGATATTGGCTTGCAGCCATTCTGTAAATTTATATTTCAAAGTTAAACTAATATTTTGCCGTAGATCTTGCCTGCGTGTCGGATCTTCCGGAATTGTCTTAAACTGATAATCCACAAAGGAAAGTTTGTAGTAAACTGATGAAGAAAGGTTACGTGTAATGTTTGCGCCATAGCCTGTAAAGATACTGTATAGAACCTTTGTCTCATCAGCGTCATCCGTCCAGAGCAACTCGTTGGAGTATCCTAAATAGGTATAATGAGCTTTGCTCAAGGGCACTACATATTGAATTGTGGCAGAAAATGAGTGGCTCAGAAAAATCTCTTCACCGAACTTGACCGTATTCTCCCTTGGGTCTGTTGGAGGTTCTCGGTCACTCCCCGCTCTTAATAGATTATAATTATAACGCACTCCCAAAGACAAATTAGGTATATCTGGAAGTAGCCACGTTAGACCGCCACCGACATTCAAACTATCAAAATCTAATACTTCCCAATTTTCATCATAGCGAAACCACTGATAGGAGAGTGTTACTTCGCCATATAGCTGCTCATTTATTTTAGGTAAAAAAGACCCTCCTAATCGACCAACGCGAAAACTATCATCCTGTTTATTACCTGTTTCCAGTAACAATGGATTATCCGTATGGTAGTAACCATAATCTCCAAATAGAAAAAAAGATTGGTACACCGGCTCTCTCTTTAAAATTCTCTGCACCCCTAAGTCATGATCGATAACTTCCTCTACTTTTTCATTTCTCTTAAAAGTGTATTTAATATTTTCCGGGGGCCTCAATTCAGGATCTATTCTGATGTTTCTTTCGGTTTCGGTAAGCGCCTGGTTATTATCAGATTGAGAGCCTTGTGCACAAACAAAACCTTCTCGGAACATGATACTTGCTAATAAGAATAGTTTAAAAAGAGTTAGAGAACTTCGGACCATGATCACCAATGAGACGATGCTAGCGAAGATAATGATAAATAAAAGAAGTTAGCTAGAGCTTACTTTAATCACAGGTTATAACGTAAAAAGTCAAAGCTCCAGTTAAACTCAAATGATTTTATAATAGCCGAACAAAATGGGTAAAAACTTGCAGAGATCTTTAAGTCTCTATGGCATCATTCCAGTTTAAAAAGCGGGAGCCGAACTGTAGCCACCTGAAATTGAGATGGCTCCCGTACCACTAAATGATCCTGTAGTTGAGCTATTACCACCTGACCCAGTGAAATTGGCCGTGTCCGTATAAAGCTCAAGATTACCTCCGTTAACAATGACATTGGCACCATTATTGAGTGTGATAGTTGGAGCTGCTGCAGTCTTTCCTCCAGCTCCATCCAATGTAACTGAACCATCGAATATAATACCGGTTCCAGAATACAATTTCATCAAGCTAGTCGCACTTAAGGTCGAACCACCATTAATATAGAGCTGTCCTCCGGAGCCTACCGCACCTATCCTCAACACATCTGCAGCAATATTAGCTCCATTGATAAGCACATCGCCAGTAGCACCATCAGCTACGACGTTGATCCTACCGTTTGAAACGCCGCCTGTGCTACTCATGAGTGCTTGTAATGAAGACGTATTGTCTATTGCAATAGCTGTCCCTGCAGTCCTATGAGAGAGAATGTCAATCAAACCGCCTCTCAAAGCACGGTCAGTCCCAGCATCAGAACCCACAATAATGTCGCCAGCTAAAGTTATGGCTTGATCTGCTTCCATTAGAACTGTGCCACCATCACCAGCTGTTGTTGTTGTACTGCCACCAACAATAGTGCTAATGGTAGATGTTGACCCTGTGGCAATTGCAGCAGTAGCTCCATCCGCTTTAATACCAATAGTGCCACCACTTCCCTCAGTGCCCACACCGCTTCCGCCGCCATTTGCAACTAGATTACCATCTATGGTGATATATCCATTCGTTGCACTTAAGTCTATCGTGCCTGCATTACCCCCTGCCCCAGAACCAGAACCTCCACCATCTACGTCAAGAGAAGATCCCGCATCTATTGATATATAATCTGGTGCCCGAAAATCGATGATTCCACCGTTTCCACCGCTACTATCCGTGGAAGCACCTCCCTCAGCATACACCTGTGCAGAGATCATACCGATGTGACCAGTTGTAGCTGTAGCATTGAAAAAGCCACTGTTAGCGCCACTAAAACCAGTTGATGTTCCGGTTGACCCAGAAAAACTGGCATTATCTATCTGTCCTGCAGTTACTCCAAATTCAATAGAGGTTGCCGAGTTTAGCGTGAGGCTAGCACCACTAAGCTGCGCATCTGCTATTTCCGCAAAATCTATACCATTGACTATTTGTGCCTCGATGGAGTTCACATTGAATGTATGAAGCCCATTGTCAAATTTAACAATTTTGTTTGCAACCAGATCTGTCCCAGAGCCATAAAAATCCCTTACCCTGAGTTCATCAATTACTCCGGCTGCTGGACCTGTTCCTGAATAAACAATTCTACTTGCGGTGACATCTATATTCGTTCCATTGATCTCATTTGCGTAAATGCTTCCACCAGAAATAATTGAATTTCCAGTAAAGGTGATTGTAATATCACCTGTCACATTTACATCACCCACTGAGTTCACAAAGTCAGAAGATAAATTACCATCCACGTAAACACCACCGCCGTATGTATCCAAGCCCGTTAGACCTAGTAAATTTGCTCCCGTGCTCAAACTACCTATGCTGAAATCAGTAATACCACTAATACCCCCAGGACCAGCAATTAAACTGCTACTGTTCAATGCAGATAAGTCATAACTCCCAGAGCCAATGATTTGGTTTGCTGAGACGTGGAAGGCATTTGTAGCATAGGAGTTACTTCCCCAAGCACCGATTTCAGCAACACCACCTGCTAAAATATCCACAGTCGGAGCCTGCAGATAACCAAAAACATTCACATCATTGTAAGCAGTAATCAGCGCGACGCCCATACCCGACAGATTAATTGAGCCGGCGCCCCATATATCAATGTCACCACCAGAGCTTAACTCCAAATTACGTGCGTTCATCACGTGTCCAAAGAAATCGATATCGGACCCCAATCCTCTCGCATAGAAACTAAGATCTAGGCTTGGATTATCAAACACAGCCAAGGTGTTGATAGTGGTGTTACTTTCACTAACAAAGTAAATGCCATTCAAAGGTGAGAAAGTATAGTTGCTTGGCCCTACATTCACATAGCTCTCAGAATAAATACCTACACGGCCCGTTATCCCATCCAGCAGAATTTGAGGATCTCCCGTAACATTTAAACTTTGCGTTCGAAAGACAGCTGTGCTCTCGAATAGGTCACCAGAAGGACGAGGACCTAAGTAGTTTACAAATTGATCTACTGGACTAGGACCTGGCTCTTGCAAGACCAATGTATAAATATTGTCTACCTGAGGATCAAAGACGACACCACTATAACTCCCTCCACTAAACTCTATAGAGGGATTTGTCGAGATACTCACGCTACTATCCAGTGTTAGTCCCCCAGGTATTATATCAAGCACTCTCTCCGTGTTATCGGGGATTACCCCTTCCGGAATAATAATTGACGGTAATACGGGGTCAGGCGTAGAAATAAGGTCCGGAGGAGAATCTATGCTAGGAGGCCCACCACTTTTCTCAGACTTCCCCTCTCTGTCTTGCTCGCCATTTCCCTTTTCGTCCAACCCTATTTCATTTTCCAACCTGTTACTCTCTAGTTCCTTTCTTTTTTCACTCTTGCTTTTTTCGTCCCTTTTTTGATCTTCTGCAAAATTCTCACTTGTTTCATTATATTCATCAATAAGTTCTAGGTCTTCTTCCTCAAGTGTTACAACATCTCTGCCTTTCCCAAGGATCGCAAAACCAGAATCGGATAGCTCTCCGTTTGCCTTTAGCTCCTCTTGCTGGATAATCTCATTTTCTATAATATTCATATCAAGATTATCTCGCGCCTCCCTACTCTCAATTGAATCTCTTTCTGTTTTCATTTGATCTTGAGAGGTCTCATCAGTTTCTGGCCCCATATCCTGATTGCTTGCGAGACCCTCAGATTTCTCTGCGCTCTTCTTTTCTTTTTGCTCCTCTATTGGGCTTAATGAATCTTGATTACTTTCATCCTTTTCGCCTTCATCCATCCCAGTTACCAGTGAGGAGCTCTTGACCAAAGTCTTAATATCAAAATCTACTGGCTCGGGAATGGTTTTAGCGCCAGCAGGCATTAGCAGCATCTTGCCAGGAGTTAAGATTTGTGTTTCGCCCATGCGACCCGGAATCGACATACGTAACGAGCCTTCCAAAACTAGCACTTTGGCATGTTGGTTTGGCTGATACTCCATCATAATAGTCGTTCCCGTGATAGCAGCGGAAACTGAAGCCGTTTTAATCTTAGTGCCCCCTAGCCCTTTGGGGACTTGAAGTAGCATGACTCCTTTCTTTAAATTGAGGTTTCTCGTTCCCTGATCAAAATTAAAAACCGTATTGGAACCTAGCCTAGTTAAAGTGCGATCCGTGAACATAAGTTCAGCGCGAGATTTAACTCCAGTGGTCACGCTATTGTCACCCTGAATGATTTCTTGTGCACGTGCTTTGCGTGAAGTATGTGACTCAACAACTTCTACTTGATTAATAATTCTCGTAATCTTTGCCTTATCTAATGGCCCAGCCATAGACAAATTAAAAGACAATAAACTCAATCCAGATACAAACCACCTAAGCATAAAGGGATCCCTACTTACTAACCAAGTTGACCTTTAACAAATCGACTTAACAAATCTGTGATTTAATCTGGAGAAAATTTATCCTGCCTATTGAGTAATACTTACCGCGATTCGAGAGGCAATATCAGCAAAAACCTCTTGAAGCTCCGTGGAAGTCTGCGCCTTGTAGCAAACCCCCAATTTTTGTTCATCCCATAATTTCTTTCCGGGCTCACTAGCATTCATATTTGACATCGAATAGTGCTCATTCTTCAAATCATTTCCAAATACAACTGTATAGATTGTGGCGTCATGGTCCCTTCTTGCCAGCCAGCACTGAGCTTCGATGAGCCATTCCGCCATACTTACAATGTTGTCATATGAGAACCTTTCCCAAGCACCTGTGTCCCAACGGTAAAATTCTGTAGGATCACCTGAGACAGAGCTTGCCAGATTCTCTCCAAAGTAAAACTCCGGGTAAATTTCTTCCATGCGAAAGCTTCTACTAGTTCTAGCTCTCTCTCTCAATCTATTACGGTTTGTAGCAATAAACCAAGAGTCTTCATCAATATTATCAATCTCCCTATCCCCATTATCCCATGTTCCAAAACGAGCGTCATCTACAGGCGGCCTCTGGTGGTAGCGAATATAGTGATTATTGAAGACTTCACTACCAGGTATAAACTCTAGTTTCTGATGCTCCATATCTCGCGTGGGTTCAATCATGGCACTACCCCAGCGGATTGATGCATCAACAAGAGGTGTTCTGTAGTAGTAATATGGATATTGGTTGGGGGTTGCTTCAAGGGCCTTCCATTCATCTGGCATGTTGTCGTGCAACACCATATTAGCCAGAACGGTATTACTATCCGACGTCCAATTCTGTCTGGGTGAGCGAATGCGCCCTGGAAACAACAAGATGCTTCTTTCTCCCAGTCGGCTTACTTCATTAGCAACCAAGCTTCTCATAAGCTGAGGCCCCACAATATAGTGCTCCTTAGGTGTTGAAGTCTCGGATCCATCCGGGTTTATAAGATATTCCTTAAGTCTTTTATCCACCCCATCATCTATTACATATCCATATTTACTCTCATCGCTCTTATCATTAATAGCAGACATAACAATGGGAACTGGACTCCTATTTATTAAATTAAAGCTACCTGGAGAAACTCCAGCATCCTCTTCCAACCAAGACCAAGGGGCCCAGAAATCATCATGTTGCGAATTCAAATTATTGCCCTCCATAATGGCTGTAACCACTGCATCGGTGTAGCCAGCAGAATCTGCATCCTCATCAGAATATGATTGAGAACTGGCTTGGCTTCTCCAGGCTAGGGAGTTGTTGTTATTAAAATTATTGGTCCATTGTCCTATATTCGCGTTAACACCTTCTAGGGTAGTAATATCTACGCCTTGAATCAAGGAGGCCAAATCATAGCTACCAACATCGTTGCCACTGCTATCTAGTCGGTCAAATCTAACACCTGATAGATTCCCATTGGAACTCAAGGGTTTGATATTATGAGTCCATGGCACACTATTTTGGCTGTGCACTGTGTTGTAACCTGGCCCTCTAGCCAAAGACCTAGTAGTATTAAAATCTCCGTCTGTAAAGAAAACATAGGATACGTTGACATTATCACGCGCTCCTGGAAGTGCTGAAAAGAAATTCTCTACTACATTATAAGCTACTCGCATTCCCTCTTGAGCATTGGTTCTTTCCCCCAATAAATAATCTTGGCTCACATCATCTGTTGTATCCATCATATCAGAGATGACGTCTTTGAAATTCGCTCTGGGAACAAATGGGCCATTGTTTGGAAATACCACCCTTCCTATGCTAGAGAAATAAACAACACCAAAGTAGTCTTGTTCATTATCAAATTCCTGCACAAAGTTCTTAACCGATCTTATCAATGCCTCATAGCGGGGCCCATCGCCGGTATCTTCAGCTTTCATGGAGCTTGAAGCGTCTAAGACCAGCATAATAATAGATGGCCTCCGACCCACTTCCGTTTCTTGCTTGAGATTCATGTAATTAATGCCCGCAAGAGGCAAAAAGAACGTTCTGTGCTTTACTTCCGCTTTTATTCGAACACTTAGAGCGCGCACTTTCCTGTACTTTTTATAATCCAAATTGTCCCACTCATATCCTTCATAAATTGCCTCTCTCAATCCAAGTGTAGACGTATACGTGTAACCACCCCGAGCATCCCCTACGTTATCTTCTCCGTCATAGCCTCTTGTCTCGGGCCTAGGAAATAAGTTCCCACTACCGATTTTTACAGCAGCTTGCTCAGCAACATAGTAAACGGTCGCCCCATTTGAACTTACCGATTTATATTCATAATCATCTGGATCCCCGCTAAGAGCCTCCCAAGGGCCGGATACCCCCCAACCGGGGTAGTTCGCTTCCATCAAATTGGATACTATTTTTTGTTGGAGATTTACATCATCCGTAAAATTACTTCCCAACCGCAGAGCCGCACCATCTACAGCACGAACCAAGCGAGCTTCATCTATATAGTAGAGGCCAAAGTCTAGCCCCATACCTGAAAAAAGTAATATAGGCAGTAATAGAATAGCAAATAGTGCGGTGTATTGACCGCTCTGCTTTTTATGATGTATTCTCTGAGCAGTCCAATGGTTTTCTTTGCTAAATAAAGAATCTTTCATATTTTTAAATATCGTGTCAATGCCGCTTAGCTTTAACTCATTAGTATTTACTCGATAGGTTATTTGTAATCTTACAGAATTTCCGTCCGCATAGTCTTTTTGATTAAAATAGAGCTAGTAGTATGCAACCTCGTATAGCTGATTGAAGTCAGACCAGCCCACCAATTGATCTAGCCCCGTAATCATATCTACTTCTTGGAATACCTCTACAGCTACAATCGTTTGTAAGTAGCCAATAAAGTCCGTGCTCAAGTTATAATTTTCTGGGTTTTTAATCACGTCAAACGTAGTAGGAACCCCGTCTACCCTAATCACCCTCTTTTCCGTAACGAAACGGGACTTATAATTACTATTCGAAGCTGGGAATGACCCCGAATCATCAATTACTAGTAAATCATCTTCTTCCCCGACGATACCATCACCATCCTCATCTCTTTCTCTCTCAATAGATCCATTAGAATCAATTCTTTTGACCACATTCACAAAAATATTCCAAGAATCATTGTGCTTAGCGTTTTCACGATCAGCAAAATCACCAGGTGCCACCATGTTCATCGCTATATCGTAGGCAGCTTCAAACGGTGCAGAGGCGTCAGCTTCATCACTAGTGGCAGTTCCTTTCACTGACACATAAGCTCTGGCTGCTTCCCTAGCCACTGATGCAAGAGCTTGCCCTTTTCCAACTTGTGAAGCTAAGTCAAAGGCTACTAATGATAAAGTAAGTAGAATTGTCGCAAATAAGGCAACTTCGACTACTGCCTGTCCCTTTTGACTAGATCTCTTTGTTATCCTCTTCGTAATACAATCGTTTTTTATTTGCAGCATATAGAATTCCTTTAATTTTTTATTGAATATTAAGAACTTCTTGATCACCCAGACCAACCCTCATCGAAAAAGCAACTGAAAGATCCAGAAATAACACTCGCTTAGACAATTTTATGCATATTTTGATTAGCATCAATTTC
>JBCCXA010000032.1 GCA_039192515.1 Verrucomicrobiota bacterium
AAAGTTATGAGCTGCTTGACTTTGGCTCATTCCACCTTCAAGGGCCTGGATGACTTTATCTCTCAAATCCTTACTATATGCCTTCATCCTTAAGCTTATAATCTCAAACCTCTTAAATGTACAGCTTGTTGTTACTTAATTAGTAAATGCTCTAGTTGTCTTTAGCAGAGTGACATTTTTCATGAGCTTGTTGGAGTTCGCGCAAGCTGACGTGCGTATAAACCTGTGTGGTCTCTAGATGCTCATGACCTAGCATCTCTTGAATATGTCGAATATCGCAGCTATTTTCAAGAAGACCTGTGGCAATACTATGCCTAAATAAATGACAGCTTCCAGATTTGCCAATATCGGCTTTATCAATACATTGACTCACTTGGTGAGTAATCCGACTCGGCTTAATCCTAGTCCCCTGAGCATTCAAGAATGGTACTTGTTCACAGCCATCTACACCTTCAACCAATAAAGTTTGATGAAAGTGCGATGATGGCTTTTATAGGGACCTCTTCCTATAAGGAGCTGAATTCGATTAAAGTGTTGCATTCCCAAACGCTAACACTGCTTTACTATTCCTCAGTAATCTCATATTGGGCGTAAAAGGAATCTAATTGTTGCTTTAGCTTTTTATCTTCAGGGAATATCGACAAACCTCTCTCTAACATATTCAAAGCCCCAGCAGGATTATCATTTTTTAAGTATATATTTGAGAGGTTCACATAACTCTCGTTGTATCCCCGCTTAGGTTGCTGATTTTCCTGAATAGTAAGTAATTTTTCATACTCAGTTAAGCTCTAAAAGATGTTTCCTGCGTTCGTAATACATCCACCAACGGATGCTCAAAAAGACTGCTTTAAGTGCTTCTTCCATAAGTAAAACATACCATAAGCCTATAACACCCAATCCCCAAGTAACTGCAAACAAATAAGCAATGGGGACGCTGATACACCACATCATAATTTGAGTGCCAGCTACAGGAACCAAAACATCACCTATGGTCTTACTAGAAAAATAAAGAACCGTATTTACCGCACTAAAAGGCTGTGCAAAAACAGTTATCCAAAGCAATTTCTGACCCATCTGAATAATCTTAGGATCCTTGGTAAAAAGGCCTAATAAAGGTTTCGCGAAACTTGCCAAAATAATCGCACCAAGTGTTGTGACAATAATAGCTACCACAGAGGATTTCCACATGCAACGGGTCAGTTCATCCCACTTCTTTGCCCCATAACGATAACCAATCATAACTTCATTTGCTTGACTCAGAGACATCAAGAGGACAGTTAAAACCGTAGAAAGTGCCCAAGTAAAAGATCGGCTCAAGACCATAGTGACTCCCATACCTGCAATGAAGCTCACCAAAAGCATTTGATAAAATCCGTAAGCCAAATTGTCTAAAGCTAAGGGCCAACCTAATTGAAACATCGGTTTTGCACGTGCAAGGAAATCAGGATAAGTTCTTTTCCAAAAGGTGGGAAAAAAGGATAAGCGTTTCGCTAAAACAATAAGTAAAGCGATAACTGCAGCCACTCGTATGATAAAAGTTGCTAAAGAGGAACCTAGAACACCCAGGCTTGGAATAGGACCCATGCCCAAAATTAACACATAGGCCAGAATCAAATAAGCTACTTGAGCGGTAATCCCTAAGACGAGCATGATTCGAGTTTCCCCATAACCACGCAGCATAGCTGTTCCTGCCATCATCATACCATTAAAGATGATGGTAAACCCTCCAACCCTAAGGTAGATTTCTGCACCCACAACCGTTTCATCTGGACAATTCAAAGCAGCCACCCACCAAGGTGCTCCAGCCATAATAATGACTCCCAGAAGAAATCCGAGCAGTGCATTGCCCACAAAAGAGGCTTCTGCAAAACGCTCTGCCTCTTTAGGCTCTTTCGAGCCCAATTTGCGAGAGATCATAACCACAGACCCAGCAGCAAAAAAAGCTGAGAGATCAAAAGCGACTAATAAAATTTGATTAGCCAGACTGACAGATGCAGCGGCTGTTTCGGAGTAAGAACTAATTATCATGGTATCAACCAACATGACAATCATTCCACTCAAGGCAGTCAAGAGAAGTGGCCAACTGAGTTGAAAGAGTGTTTTCTGAGTGCGATCAATTTCACTCATGATTCTTCGCCGAAGCTGACCTGTGAGAAGATATCATTTAATTGACTTGAGTCCACGCCAAGTAAATCAGCATCCACTTCATTGTTCGATTCTAGGCTTTTACCTATATCTATTATATGGGTCAAAAACTCATCAGCCCACAGAATTAATTCTTCCTCATGAAACAGAGACGCATTATAAGACCACTTCCCTTGAAATTCATCCTTTTCGATCCAACAATCGATGACTATAGGATTTTGTAAAACATTTTCCTTTGCCACGCTATCTCCTGGAACTGGCAAACGTTCAAACCAACTTAAATTCATACCCGCATCGATTACTCCTAAAAAATTAAAAGCTAAGATAGGGCTAAGCGATAGCAACTCATCTTTTCCAAGGTAACGCAACATGCCATAACTCAATCCTTTGTGAGGAACTTGATCTAAATTCTCCTGAATTTGCTTAACATAAGCTTCCATTTCCATTTCATTTGAAATAGCCAAATTAAAAGGATAAAGGGAGGTAAACCAGCCTATGGTCCTTGATAAATCAAGGTTTTGACCTAATGCTTCAGAATCTCTACCATGTGACTCAAGCATCACAGTCATGCTTTTCTTATCTGTTCGTTTTGCAAAAGATCGCCCCAACGCAGTAAGTAAAAGAGGTAAGATAGGGTTCCTCTTAAATGAATCTGTCTCTTCTTTAGAAAGGTGTAAGGGAATCATCTTAGTCACACCACTTTTTTTTCTTTCGATGACATGTTTAAGTGAAAAGCTCTCTAATGTTGCACTATTCCCAACAACTTTTTTCCAGTAGTTTTTGCTTTCAGAAATTTGCTCTGTCATGTGACACAGATGTTTTGTCCATGCCTCATAGCTCAGAGTTTTAGCAGGCAAGAGAATCGATTCAGTCGTTTCAGCCTGGTCATAAGCTTCATAGAAATCTTCCAGCAAAATTTTCCACGAAACAGCATCGACCGCACAATGGTGAGCTACTAGAAGTAAAGTAGTTGAACCATCTGCTCCTGTAAAACCTGCAACAAGAAAGATCGGACCCCTTTCTAAATGAAAACTTGATTGAACCCTCTGCACTACCTCATGTAATTCCTTCTCATCACACCATTCGATAGAAGGCGCAGAAACATCTGCGTAATAAAGCTTACTTTTATTCGACTCTTTCCATCTGATACGTAGTGCATCATGATGTTTGAACAATGCGACCAGAGCTCGATCCAAGCGATCTCTATCTAAAGCTACAGCTGTTCTCAAACAAGCTGCCTGATTAAAGTGATGAGGAT
Source organism: Verrucomicrobiota bacterium (assembly GCA_039192515.1). Classification (NCBI taxonomy): domain Bacteria; kingdom Pseudomonadati; phylum Verrucomicrobiota; species Verrucomicrobiota bacterium. Next base: position 3,404 of record JBCCXA010000032.1, read on the forward strand.
TTGTAAGGTGAAGTTCTTGAAACCACTGTTGCACAGGAAGTTTCTCAAATGCCTCTCCACTAGGCTCAGCTAAAGGGCTCGGTACAGTAGAGACATCCTTCTCAACAATGGTTGCGAATTCTTGGATGGTCTGATATTGGAATAATTGAGCAGGTGTTGCTTGGTAACCTGCTTTCTTGAGGCGACTGATAATCTGCAAAGCAATAATAGAATCGCCCCCTAATTCGAAGAAATTATCTTGTAAACTTATTTCTTTGACAGGCAAAACCGATTGCCATGTTGAACGCAGCAGTTCTTCAATTTCCCCACCACTTTCTGAAATATTTTGATCTGATTGCCATGTTGGCTCAGGAAGTTGGCTACGATCAAACTTACCATTTTTTGTCAGAGGTAGTTGCTTTAATACAACGAACTTAGTAGGTATCATTTGAGGCGGTAGCTTGTCTGAAAGCGTATTACGCAATGCACTCTCTTCTAGCGCATCATTTTCAGACACAACATAAGCGACAAGTCGTTTCTTAGCGGAATGATCAGTTCTACCTACGACGATAGCCTCACCAATTTCAGCATGCTTTCGCAAAGCCAATTCAATCTCTCCTGGTTCAATTCGAAAGCCACGAATCTTAAGTTGCTGATCCATTCTCCCTAGGAACTCGATCTCTCCATCCTCACGGTAACGAACTCGATCACCTGTTTTATAAAGTGTTAAATTGGCATCAGTCGGCTCATCACATTCAGGATCTACAAAAGGATTTGGTATATAGTTTTCCGCAGTTCTTGCAGCTTGTTTGAGATAACCTCGGGTAAGCCCTCTTCCTCCAATATATAACTCGCCTTCGGCTCCTCTAGGAACTAATTGCAGATCTTCATCCAAAATATAAACTTCTGTATTAGAAATGACATGGCCGATCGGTGCTCGAAACATCTTGTCAATTTCGTCATGATCACATGGATAAAAAGTGGAATAGGTTGTCCCTTCTGTCGGACCATAAAAATTAATAATTTGCGTATGCGGCAGTAATATTTTCGCCTTTCGCAAATGCTCCATGGATAATACTTCACCACCTGTCATGATATGCTTCACTGACTGAATAGTCTCAATGCCCTCATCAATTAGTAGATGAAACAATCCTGTTGTAATCCATAAGATGGTAACTTTATGTTGGTAAATAAGGTCTGAAATCTCCTCTATGGTCGGAGTACCTCTTCCAGTTAGAATAAGAGATCCCCCATTTAACAAAGCCCCCCAAATCTCAAATGTAGAAGCATCAAATCCAAGAGGTGCATCTTGCAAAATAATCTGCTCGGAAGACAAAGGCACATAGTTAGTCTCCCGCACAAGTCTAACCACTCCATCATGTGTTGCACAAACTCCTTTGGGCGTTCCCGTAGATCCAGATGTGTACATGATGTAGGCTAGATTAGCTGGGAATATTGCATCGTTTTGATGATTGGAAACCTCAACTGGCTTTCTATCACTCATGACGAAAAAACCTCTTGATTGATCAAATATTTCTACTTCCTGGTCAGGGAGAAAGGTCTCCAATACTTCTCTCGTATCAGCATAGATGAAGGCGATCTCGGCATCTTCTATCATCCAATCCAAACGAGCCTGAGGCAAAGATGGATCAAGTGGAACAAAAACACCTCCCGCTTTTAAGATAGCCAGCATCGCTCCAATAGTTTCGATTGAGCGATTTGCTATCACTCCAACTTTGGTTTCTGTACAGATCCCTAATCTTGCTAGTTCTTTTGCTAGAGTATCCGTACTCTGATTTAACTCTTGATAAGTGATTTGTTGATTACCTTGCACCATAGCAATCTTAAGAGGTGTTTCAGTAACCTGACGTTGGAAACAAGCCCCTATCGTTTGCTTTGGCAATTGGGAAGGCCTTGCCTCTCTACCCCAAGAGACCAGTTGACCTTGCTTCAACATATCAAGACACATCAGAGAAGAAATTGGCTGATCCAAGGCCTCGGGAATTTCATTAATTAAGTGAATAAAATTTTCTGTTAGTTCAAAAATTGTCTCTTCTCTAAATAATTCTGTGCGATATTCAAAATTCCCAATGACACCATCTTCTACCTCTTGCATTAGGAGACTGAGATCAAACTTCGCCGTATTAGTATTTAAAGAGATAGGTTCCCATTCTAAACCTTCCGCTTGCGCACGATCAAAAGGAGCATTCTGTAACGCAAACAAAACTTGAAAAAGTGGAGTCGTAGAACGACTACGAGGAACATCTAGAAGCTCAACAATCTCATCAAAGGGAACATCCTGGTATTGATAAGCTTTTAAAGTTATATCTTTAGACTGAAGTAATAATTCTCTAAAAGTTGGATTGCCCTCAATCCTGTTACGTAGCACCAGGGTATTAACGAATAGTCCAACAATTGACTCTAATTCTGATTTTAAACGATTAGCCAAACCTGTGCCAATCGCAATATCTCTTCCAGCACCATAGCGATAAAGTAGTACTGCTAAAACGGTTTGCAGCGTCATGAAAAGAGTCACTCCAGCATCTTGACTAACCCTATGAAGTGAATCTGTTTGTTTTTTGTTCAACTGGAATCTCCAAGTAGCGCCGCGAGAAGAGATTTCTGCTGGCCTCGGAAAGTCAAGAGGTAGTGAAAGCTCTGTTGGCAAGTCTCTTAAAGCTTCTTTCCAATACTCTAGACCTGGCTTCATGTCCTGCTTGGCTTGCCATTCTGCATAATCAACATAACGAAGCTGATTCTCTTGAATCTTGAGATACCCTTGATAAGCAGCAATCATTTCCTTGACCACGACACCAACCGACCATCCATCAACCAATATATGGTGAAAGCAAATGAAAAAAATATTCTCTTGAGGAGCTAGCCTAAAGAGAACGGTTCTCCATAGAGGTGCCTGGGATAAATCAAAACCTTTATTAGACTCTTCTTTAGCGCGTTCTTGCCAGATTTTCTCCCGCTCTACTGAATCTTGATCTGTAAGATCGACCTCTTCTATCTTGTACTGCCAAGAGGAAATTACATCGGCACAAGGTTCTCCCATCACATCCTTAAAAACAAGACGTAGTCCCTCGTGTTTATTGACGACTTGTTCCCAACTCTTATTTAAACTCTCTATAGACAAGTCACCTTTGATACGAACCGCTGATGGAATAACATAAGTAGAAACATCGGACATTAATCCTGACATTAACCACTGCCTCTTCTGAGCTGCTGAAAGTGGAAGCTTATCTGTTCCCCCATTCCAACGATTAATAGGAGACTGCAAAATCTGTGATGTCTTTAAAAATGAATCCGTAAAATCCGCTAACTGCGGATGATCAAAAAGGTTAATCAAAGGCACCCTAATTCCTAATACCTCATGCACTCTACCAACCACTCGAGTAGCCGCTAAAGAATGTCCTCCCATCTCAAAGAAATGATCCCTACGAGAACTAATTGTAACTCCTAATACCTCCTCCCAAATTTTTGCAACACGTTCCTCTTCGGTAGAAGAGAAACCTTCTTCTATCAAAGAATAATTTGCTTCGATTTTCCATTTCTCAAGGGCTTTACGATCTACTTTTCGGTTAGGTGTGAGAGGCAAAGATTCAAGTGAAATGATCCGATGAGGAATCATATATGATGGTAAATTACCTCTTAGAAAATTCTTTAAATCTGTCTCATCAGTCCCTCGTTTCTGGCTCACAAAACCAACTAGAGCCTTATTTTTTTGATCACCTTCCGAAACAATCACCGCTGCTTCAGAGATTTCGGAGTGCCTTCTTAAGGCAGATTCGATATCACCTACCTCAATCCTAAACCCTCTCAGCTTAATCTGCCCATCCATTCGCCCACCAAACTCGAGTAAACCATCTTCGCGCCAACGGACTAGGTCACCTGTTGTATACCAACCGTCTTGAAATTTTTCAGTAGTTAATTCTGTACGCTTCCAATAACCTGGGCTAACTCCTTTCCCTCCAATCCAAAGCTCACCTACTACTCCAATTGGAACCACATTACCTTCAGAACTCAAAACTCTAAGTGACGTATTCAAAATCGGGTTACCAATTGGGACAGTTTCATTTTGAAGAAGCTTAGGAGTGAGGCGTAGAGCACCAGACCACACTGTTGTCTCAGTTGGACCGTAAAGATTCCAAAGCTCTTGAGCCGACTTTAGTAAACGCTTAGCTAAATCATAGCTCAAAGCTTCCCCCCCACAAAGCACGCGAAGATTGGAAAGGGTTTGCTTGCTCGTTTCTAGTAAAATTTGCCAAGTCGTTGGCGTTGCCTGCATCACATCAACTTGATACTTCTCGATCAAATGACTCAAAAGTTCGCCATTACGGGCAGCGCCTGCAGGAGCTAAAACAAAAGTTGCACCAGTCGCTAAAGGGAGAAACAGTTCTAAGAGTGAGATGTCAAAAGAAATAGTTGTCACCGCTAGAAGCACTTCATCTTTTCTTAGACCCGGTGCATCAGACATTGCCTCCATGAAGTTAAGCAGATTTTCATGTGTGATTGTAACACCTTTAGGCTGGCCAGTGCTACCGCTTGTGTAAATAAGATATGCTAAGTCACATGGTTGAATATGAAAATCGACACCATTGTTACTTACATGACTCTCAAATTGTTCTTCACTCAAGGCCAGAAATTTATCTTTTTCTAAAACTTCAGAAAAAATTTCTTTAGCCTGGTGATCGTCTAATTCATGTAGAATAAGACTCAACTCGGCATCCTCAGCCATAAAACGGAGACGTTGCTCCGGAAATTCTTTATCAAGCGGGACATAGGCAGCTCCACATTTCCAGACCGCTAATAATGTAATCGGCAAGTAATAAGAACGTTCTAAATAGATACCCACTCTATCGCCGCGTTTTAATTTGCGCACATGTCTTAAGTAATCAGCAAGAGAATCTGATTGGCGTGCCAAGGTTTTGTAATCAAATAAAATTTCTTGGCCATGCTCAGTCTCTGGAATGATAAAAGCAATTTTCTCCGCTTGTCGTGCCACTTGTTGAGCAAAACCATCCAATATAGAAGAATTTCTTAATTCTCTATATTCTCCCTTTTCCCAATCGCTTTGTAATGTGTGCTCCTCTTCTGTAAGAAAGTTTAAGTCCTTTGGTTGTTCATCTAACATTCCTACTCTCGAGAGCGGGATTTCAGGATTTTCAACAAGCACCTTCAAAAGATTTTCAAAGTGCTTCATCATTCGCTCAATCCTCGTTTGAGTAAATAAAGCACTCCTATACTCAACAGCTAAAAGGAACCCTTCAGAACGCTTAAAAAGATGCCAACTTAAATCAAACTTGGTTTCAGGCAAGGATAAGGGGATTTGTGAAAGTTTAAGCTCTCTCAATGCTAGATCTGGAGAAGATGCATTTTGCATCATATACCCCTCAGTCTGAGCTTGAAACATAATCTCAAATAAAGGGTTACGATTCGAGCTACGATCTGGGGCACTAGCCTCAACTACCTGCGAAAAAGGAACAAATTGATTGGCTAGGCCACCAAGAACTGTTTTCTTCACTTCGCCCACCCAATCAAGAAAGTTTAAAGGCTTTTCGGTCTCAAGTTGTGTGCGTAACACAAGCGTGTTTACAAAAAAGTTTACGATATCACGACACTCTTCATGACGCCTTCCCGAAACCGGAACACCCAAGGAAATATCTTTCTCTCCGGTGTAACGATACAAAAGATATTTAAAAGCCGCTAAGAGAATCATAAAGGTTGTTGCGCCTGATCTTTTGGTCAAAGCTTCAATCCTTTCTGACAAAGATAAAGGCAACTGCGCTGTTAAAGTCTTACCTTCAAAACTCAGATTTGAAGTTCTTGGAAAATCAGTTGGAAGCTCTATTTGCGTTAAGCCATCTACCTGTTTTTTCCAGTATTTTAATTGATTTTTGGCCTCTTCACTTTCGAACCAGCTTTGATCCGATTGATAAACAGCATATGTTTTTTTAGACAAAACTTCATTAGATGGTGTAAGCTCAACAGTCCCATCACCTATTGCTTTGCGATAAAAAGAGATAAAATCTCTCATGAGAATTCCTCTAGACCACCCATCCGCTACCAAGTGATGAATTACAATCTTGAGTAGCCAACTTGTTTCATTCTCACGCTCTAACTCCATCCGGTAAAGTGGTCCTTCTGCCAAATCAAAAGGTTCAGCAACATAATCGGTATGATCCACATTAAGAGAATTTTTCACCTCTAAGACCATAGAAGCTGGAGGTGTTAAGTACTGATAAGGCTGACCTTTATCATCTAGCCGAAAAACAGTACGAAGCGCCTCGTGACGTTCAACTAATTGATTAAGTGCTGTTTCCACCAACTCTGGATTCAAGGAGCCTTCGAAACGCCAGCCAAAGGCAATATGGTAAGAACATAGCTTAGGAAATAGCTGGTGTAGCAACCAAACGTGTGATTGAGATGGGGAAAGAGGAAGTCGTTCGGGACGTTCCTCTAGCTCAAACAGGCTTAACTCTTTGGAAGTATCTGCCTGAACAATTGATGCCCAACTAATCCCTTGTGTTTCTAACTGAGAACGAAAGTGTTCCCGTTGCTTTGGCGTGAGATCAGAAACTCTTGCGCGAAGCGCTGCCAGCTTAACTGGATCAATTTGCGACATCTTCTAAAACTAATTCCGATGAAGTCAAATCCATCAATTCCTTCAAGTAGGGCATTGCACCCAAAATCGCTTGATCATCTTGAACAAAATCAATCAGGCAATTGAGCTCATCTACCCCTGCTTCAGCAAAATCCCTTACAAGAGAAACACATCCCTGAGGAGTACCAATCAATGAGCGTTGTTTGATAAAGCCCTCTACACCAAAGGTCAAAATAGCATCCAAATCATCATCGGAGAAATCCTCTAGCTTGACGTCAAGACCCATACCTTTTGCTAAGTTCTCTAAAAGCCCATAATGTGTTTTAAGATAAGCTGCAAAAGGCTCGCGAATGTCCTGTTTTACTTGCTCTTCATCTTCTCCTAAAAAGGTATGCACCATGAGTGATACTATTCCTGCTTCTTTTTCATGACCTGCTGCTTTCCAAGCTTCTCTATATTTAGCAAGCTTAGGTGCTAGATCCTCAAGTGTTCCGCCTAAAAGTGAAGTAAGCACGTTTGCACCAATACGTCCTGCCTCAATATAAGACTCCGTAGATTGACAGGTAATCCAAATAGGAAGTTCTTTTTGAAGAGGTCTCGGTAAACTTTTGACTTTTACTGAACGTCCGTTTGCATCCTCAAAAGGAACAGCCTCTCCTTTCCAAAGACATTTAATTTGATCCAAATTCTTCCACATAACTGTTCTTCTATTTCCATGGGGGTCTCGAGAAAGAATGAATTCGTCCATGGTCCACCCTGAAGCAACAGCTATAGCCGCTCGACCATTTGATAAGTTATCAATTACTGACCAATCTTCAGCAACTCTAACTGGATGATGAAGTGGAAGCACTGTGCTACCTGCTCGAAGTTGAATATTTTTCGTGACCATGGCCAAAGCCGCACTAGTAAGTGCTGGGTTCGGGTAAAGCCCCCCAAAAGCATGAAAGTGACGTTCCGGAGTCCATACTGCTGTGAAACCATTAGCATCTGCAAACTTTGCGCTTTCAATCAACAAGTTATAACTTCCAGAACTTACATTGGCTCCATCTCCATCAAAAAAGAATAGACTATACTTCATTTTTATACCTCTCTTCTACTTTGCTGCTAATTCTTGATTCTCTTCATTCTCAATTTGGTCTAGAAGATCTTCTACAGCTAAAACCTGATTTTCACTCAGATCTCCCATATTCTCCTCAATCACCTTGGAAATTCCAGCCACCGTGGGCGTTCCTTGCAAAATCGCTCGCATAGGGACGTCTACTTTAAAATCTTTACGTAGTTTGGTAATAGCTTGAATCGCTAATAAAGAATGACCTCCCATGGAAAAAAAGTCATCGTGACGTCCTATTTTAGCAATACCTAGCAAATCTCCCATTGCTTTCGCCACCGCTTTTTCAATGTCTGTTTCTGGTGCTTCATACTCGTTATCAAGCAGGCGCTCTGCGCTATTCTCATTTGTTTCATCACAAACCTTTCTTGGATCATAGTTAAGGCGGTCGTCAAGCGAACGAGGGCTCACAACGATTCGTGATAATTGAGGTTGCCCTACCATACGTCTCGTTGCCTCCCATACTTCTTCAGAATCAAAAGCAAGCGCCATGAGATCTGAATCCAAATGCATATCATCCTCATCAATTCGACACGCATCCCAGTTCATAGAAAAAAAGTTTGAACGTTTCTGACGCTCAATAAACCCATCCAAATAACTACTGGCTGCCGCATAAGCAGAAAAACCAGCTCCACCTACTATCGAAGAGAGCGATGATTGCATGACCACGAACTCAGGGTTTAGTACTTCCACAAGATTGCTCACCGAGTCCAAGTAGCGAATTTTCTTTTCAAAAATTTTCTCTTTATCTTCATGGTCTAGGTCAATGAAAGCACAACTCGCTTCTCCACCCATCACATCAGCATAGAAGATACCTGAAAGGTCCTCAACGTTCATACGTTCCATCAGTGCTTGGCTAGTTACTCGAACTTGATCCGAGTTTTTTAAATCAACGCTAGCCATGACAAAGTCTACTCCTTCCCGACCCAATGCTTTAATCTTCTGCGCAGTTTTACTAAGAGGGTGTTGTGCGCCATGAGTTGCAAACCAGGCATCCCATTCTGAAGGCTCAGGAATGCCCTCTCGACCTAAAACAAGAATTTTTGCATTCAGATAATCGCGAAGCGCTTGGGCGTAAACCATTCCTAAACCATCCACTAGATCTCCAATAACCAGATAATAACCTTCTTCTTTGAGTAGTTCAGGTTTTGTTTCAGGTAATTCAAGACTCTCGTAAGATCGAATCCATCTATTTCCATTTCGATAAGCAATCACTTGATCCGAGCTTTGGCTTGCTAACTCCTCAGCAAGATAATTAGGAAAATGTGTATCTTTAAGCCTGCCTTCTATAAGGCGACAATTTAAATGAGAAATTTCCTGCGGCATCACTTTAACCAAACCAGGAAGTGCTGCTCGCTCCTGATTCACTTTTTCTGACCCTGTTATTTCAAAAAGATTAGAGGTCACAACGTTAAGATACTGTTGACTACCAAAGTTTGCTTTAGCAAGTGCTTGCCCTAAAGCCACAAGACTATCAAAACTATCTACTAAGTCTTCCTCTCCAAATGTCCAAGCATGAACCCATTGGGTTGGTGAGAAATCTAACGTCGCGACCAGCTTGGTATAGTCCTCTTCTTCATTAGCACGAATCACAAAACTACTCTCAGTCTTTTGCCATTCACCACCAGCTTCTACCCAAACATAATCGAAACTAGACAACGCCTTTTGCCATTCTGTCTTCAGGTTCACATCTCCGAAAATGATATACTTATCTTTTTCTTGAGTTCCCTGTCTTTGCGTTGATACAACGAATGGCTGCTGCTTCCAACTGGGAGCAAAGAACCAATTCTCAATCGGTTGTTTTTTAGAATGATCTACCTCCGGAATATCTGGCTGACTCTTACGTGGTATATAGTGTTTCGCTCTCTCAAATGGATAGGTTGGGAGAGGGACACGTCGTACCTCTTCATCATAAGTATTCGCCCATTGGATAGGAACTCCTTTTAACCAAAGCATTGCTTTGGCTTTTTTGTAGGTTGGAATCCCATAGTCGGACTCATAAATTCCTGTTAGAGTGGAGATGGTGGTGCAATTATTACCGAGTGTCATGTTCGCTAAACGACATAATGTATTTCCTGGCCCTAACTCTAAATAAACTGCATCTGGTAACGTCTCTTGCAGTTTTTTCAGTCCGTTAGCAAATAAAACCGTATTCCGAAGATGCTCAACCCAATATTGAGGAGAAGTTGCTTCGTCTGATGTCAACCACACCCCCGTTCTATTAGATATAATATCTCGGTTAGGTGTATGAAAGATGATGGTATTCAAAAAAGATCTATATTCTTGAAGCACCGGATCCATTAAATGAGAATGGAAGGCATGCGAGGTATCAAGAACCTGTGAGACAATACCTTTTCTTTCCAACTCATTTTTAAGTGTAAGGATATCTTCTTCCGTTCCAGAGATAACAATTTGTTCAGGAGAATTAACAGCTGCGACTTCCAGCCTCTCCGTAAGAATTTCTTTAGCTGCTTCGACTCTCATTCGAACAGCAAGCATCTTACCTTTCGGACAAGATTGCATGAGTTGACCTCTTTTACAGACAATTTTCAATGCATCCTCTAAAGAAAAAACTCCTGCCAAACAGGCCGCAACATATTCACCTAAACTGTGACCTAACATAGCATCAGGTTCTATGCCCCAGCTTTTAACAAGTTGAGCCATCGAATATTCCACAGCAAAAAGTACAGGTTGAACATGTGCAGTGTCTTGCAATGAAGACTCATTCTCAAATAATAGCGAAAACAAATCGAGCTCAGGTAAAAGAAAAAAAGCGCATGCTTCCATACTAGCTCTAAAAACTTCATTTTGCTCGTAGAGCTCTTTGGCCATACCAACATATTGACTTCCTTGCCCTGAAAAAAGAAATACAACTGGAGCTTTTTGTTCAACTAAGTTCGGTTTGGCCTTTTGTAATTGATTGAGAAGCTCATTCCTTTTCTTAGCCACAACGACACAACGATGCTCCATGGAACGTCTGCCAACCTGCAAGGTATAAGCAATATTTTTAAGAGAGGTTTCATTCGCCTGTAGATATTCACCTAATTGCTGTACTTGTGTTTTGAGACCTGTGCTTGTCTTTGCCGATAGTGGAAAAATATAAGTATCATCTTCTATACTCTCTTGGTGATTACCCAAAAGAGGCGCTTCCTCCAGAATGGCATGTGCATTTGTTCCACCCATACCAAAGGAACTAACTCCTGCTCTTCTTGGTTCTTCAGACCTTGTCCATGCATGATTTTCGCAGCTAGCAGAAAAAGGACTATTTACCAAATCGATTTGAGGATTGGGTTCATTGAAATGAAGAGTAGCTGGAATAGTTTCATGCTGAAGGGCCAGTACCGTTTTAATCACTCCGGCAACACCAGCTGCTGCATCCAAATGGCCCACATTAGATTTTACTGAACCGATACGACATTTTTTATTCTCAGCTTGTAAACTTGCAGCCATAGCTTGAGTCAAAGCAGAAAATTCAACAGGATCTCCAAGCTCTGTAGCTGTTCCATGTCCTTCAACATAACTAACCGTTGAAGGAGAAACGTTTGCCCGCTTAAAAGCACTTTTTATAACTTCAGCTTGACCATTTACACTCGGTGCTAAAAGTCCTACTTTGTCAGCACCATCATTATTGATCGCTGTTCCAAGAATAACTGCACGAATCGTATCACCGTCTTTCACAGCATCCTCTAGCCTTTTTAGAATAAGAACGCCAACTCCATTACCAAAAAGTGTTCCTTTGCCTTCCCTATCAAAGGCACGACAACAACCATCAGGCGAAGCAATCCCCCCGGGCTCATGTAAATAACCCTCAGGTTCAGCTCGACCGATAGTTACACCACCTGCTAAGGCTAATTCACAATCACCATCAACCAAACTCCGACACGCTTCGTGCAAAGCGACTAAAGACGTCGAACAACCTGTTTGAATACCGCAACTCGGTCCTTTTAAATCCATATGATAGGATACACGAGTTGGCATAAGACCCATGACATTACTCACTACTGCTTGGACCTCATTCACAGACTTAGAAGTACTGGAATCATTGTTGAGGTTAAGAATATAGCTATTAAGTGCTGTTCCTCCGTACACACCGATACGGCCTTCATATTGATGCGAATCGTATCCAGCATCTTCTAATGCCGTCCAAGCACATTCTAAAAAGACACGATGTTGTGGCTCTAACATGGCAGCCTCTCCAGGAGAATAGCCAAAAAATCCAGCATCAAATGAGGTTGGGTCATCAAAACTCGCATATTGCTTCACGTAGTTAGAGTCAGCGTACTCAGATTCGGGAACTCCAGCTTCTTTCAACTCAGTTTCACTCACCTCACGAATACCCGATTTACCTTCGCGCAGTAATTCCCAAAACTCATCTAAATTTTCGGCGCCTGGAAATCGTCCAGACATTCCGATGATAGCTATGCGCTGATCTTTAGGCTTTTTCAGTTTCTCAATCTGCTCGCGAGCAGCACGCAGTGTATCGAGTATACGTTTAGAATCAGTAAGTTCGCTCATATTCTTGATGTTCCAATGTTCCGCTTGATTTTGTTTCAGCCCAAGATTTCTGGCCATAGACAAATCGTAGTCCGTTTATAAAGGTTTGATTAATTGTCCTAATTTCATCATCTGTGTGTGCGGTTGTGAGGAATCCACCTCGATCCCCTCCCCTAAGATGAATTCCACTATAACGTAGGTAATAGGAAAGTTGATTCACTTGCGATGGTCTCATCCGGCTTTCACTTAAGGAGATTGAAAAGAAAGAACCAAAGTGTGTAAAACGGACAGGTATTTTGTAAGAATTTGTTAAGTCATTGAGATTTTCAATCATGTTCGCCACCTTTTGATTTAAGCCTTGTTGAAGAGAGTTTCCTCGTGAAATCAATTCTTGCATAGTAGCATGGGAAGCCACGAGTGAAAGAGGATGCTTGCAAAAAGTGCCTGCAAAAAAAATGCTCCTATCACGCTCTACACCAGCAGTTGGTTGAAGATAACTCATAAAGTCTTCTCTCCCAGCCACTATTGATAAAGGCAAACCTCCACCCGCGATTTTGCTATAAGTGACTAAATCTGCCTTCACGTCAAAGTAAGCTTGAGCACCTCCAGGATGGGTACGAAAACCTGTTACCATTTCATCAAAAATTAATCCTATACCGGCATGACTGGTAACTTCTCGAAGGCTTTGCAAGAATTCTTTAGGCTGTATTTCAGGCTTTCTACTTTGAACGGGTTCAACAAGAACAGCAGCTATTTTACTACGATGCTTTTTGATAATGTTTAGAGACTTAGAGCAGCCATAGTTTAAGACCATCACGTCTTTAGCCATCGAGTTAGGAATACCTACAGACGCTGGAATTGCCCTTGTGAAATGAAGCCCTTTAAATACACTTCCTATAGCTGAAAGACCTAGCTCACCCAATCGAGAGACAATCCTTTGCCTAACGATTTCTGCAATGCTGGGACGCATGATGACCCAATCCACATGACCATGATAAGAATCTTTGAAGATCACAATCTTAGATCGATTTGTTTTTGCTCTAGCAATCCGAATAGCAGTCATAATAGCTTCAGTACCAGTGTTACTAAAACAGACTTTAGGCATTCCAGTAAGGTCATGTATGAGTCGAGAAACTTCCGCCACGAGTGTCGTCTGAGTACCTATGGCAAAACCCTTTTTCATGGCTTCTGACAATCGTTCTCGAATAAACGAGGGATTATGACCAAAAAGATTTGCCCCAAGTCCTTGCAAGATATCGATGTATTCATTTCCATCTATATCCCATACCCGTGACCCCTCGGCGCGTTCGATCACAAAAGGATAGGCTAGCTTTTGAGTATCTTCTGTTGCTCCAAATACAATTGAGCTTTTATCAACATGAAAATCAGAGCTCTCCTCAGCAAAGCGATAAGAACCTTCTGTTCGCTTGAGATAAGCAGTAACTAAATCTTGTACCCCATCTGATTCTGTCTTCATACTGCACCTCTTTTTTCACAAATGAAGTAAGCTGAATGATTTGAGTCAATCTTAGAGTCACCCTCCAAAGTCTGGATACTAACTTTCGAGAATCCCACATCTCTTAGCGCATTTTGAACAGCATTAATTTCGTGCGCAGTGACCTCAAAATCATTCTCTTGATGATCCCAAGCAGGTTCTACTTCGCGAATTTTTCTGATCAACCGGATTCTCAAACCAACCAACCGGGCACGGCTCAAAAATGTATACAAAGCATCTTTAATGGGGCGCATTAAAGCACCTATACCTTTATCTCTAACCACTTGACGAGACATATGAACTCGGAAAAACCCTTCCTTTTTATCGCTCTGGTAAAAAGGCGTTACCATATAAGCCCATTTGGGGGCGATCATCCCTTCAAGAGGTCTACCCCTCCACCATTTCTCCATCTGCTCTGGATGATTTAAATCGAATACAAATACCCCTACTTCATTTAATGAGGCATAAACATTCTCAAAAACTTGCTTTAAGTCTTCAACACTTGGCACATGATTCAAAGCGGCACTTGTAGAAAAAGCCGCATCAAAATAATTAGGCTTCTTATATTTTCGTGCATCCTCGAGAACATACTCCGCTTTTGGTGCATTAATTTCCGCTCTCTTGAGCATTTCCTCTGAACCATCAAGCCCGACTACTTCATAACCTTTTCTCAACAGATGCTCAATGAGTTGTCCCGTACCACAACATAAGTCAAATAACTTAGCTCCCTCCTTCAGTTTAGGAATCAATACCCTCTGAAGAACGGAAAATTGCTCACGACCATATTCTGGACCAACCGTTTGATCATAAAGCCATGCCCAGCTGTCGTATTGATCATATCTCTCGCTCATGTTTGAACCAACTCTTGCTCTAACATTACTTCTAAATATTTATCGAATAATTTTGCATTCAAAGCTGGTAAGAGAAAAGGAGCATCCCTTAAAGCCTCTTCAACCTCAGTAATATCAAAAGGAAGTTTAATATCTACAGACTGTTTTACTCCACCTTCAGCTCTTGAAGCAAAAAGACCCGCCAATGGGTATAGAGGATGATCAATTCGCCCTTTTCGAACAACTTCTGCCAATTGATCATACCATGTTTGATAAGGAACACGTTTGATATTCAGCCCTGCTCTTTGACATGCTTGAAAAATTTTTTCAGAAGAAACAGGTCGAGGATGGATGAGATGATACCGTTGTACAGGTCTGTTATTGTTTCTATTCAACTGGCTAAGCCAAACAACTGCCTTACCAACATAATCAACTGGTAATAAATCAAGCGGAGTCTTGCCCTCAGGTGCCATTTCAGAAGCCATATAACCTCGAACTAAACGACATAAAAAATCTTGATCATTAAAGACTCCTGTCGTGCTATCACCAGAAATAGGCCCAGGGCGGTAAACAGTGACAGCCAACCCCCTACTCGCAGCTTCTTCGACTAACCGTTCTGAAACCCATTTAGAAAGATTATATCCACCTCTTGGTGGAGGCATTAGGGAAATAGAATCCTTTTCATAAAAACGCTTATGCTTTTCACTTGCTAACGGAGGCAACACTCCAAGTGTAGATACATAGTGAAAATCTGAACGAGCTTGAAAAGCTAACCTCAATAATTCCTTAGTTGACTTAACGTTAGTCGCTCTCAGTGAAGTATAAGGTAGTCCATGATGAACATAAGCACCATTATGAAAAATACAACCAACCGTTGTAATTAAATCTAAATAACTTTCATTACTGAGACCCAGTTGCTTTTTTGACAGATCTCCTTCCAATACTAAAAGCCGCTCTTTGTAACCATCTTGCCATAGACCATAATGGGCAAGTGATTTTTCTACTCTAGAAAATGCAGAAAGACCCTCATTCTTTTCTTGAGTATTACCTCGAACCAAGCAAATGATATTCGACTGTGTTTGTTGGATGAGCTCCGATAATAAATAAGCACCCAAGAAACCAGTGGCCCCAGTGAGGAAAATTCTCTTTTCGGTAGACACTTCGGCATGATCTGGTTGACCCTCAAATCTGAACTCATCAGATAAAACAATATCTGCTTCCCAAGCATTAACCACACCTGAAGTCCTGGAAGGACTAAGTAAATCCACTAACTCCTTTTTATGATAACGTAAAACATCTTTGAGTTCATTTGTTAAAGCTCCTTGAGGAGCATCACATCGCAAAGCCGATCCCTCTACCCAAAGGCGGACATCCAAAGATTTCAAAGTAGATAAGAGCTTTTCTAAATTCATCATAAACATCTTCATTCAGTCGATTTGCTAACGGATGAATTGCACCCTTCTTTGGTTATTCTGTAGAAATACTGATGGAAAAGTATAATCAGGATCTATCCATGCAAAATCAGGCTTTTCTTCAGTGATGATTTCAATGCTTTCATCTTTTTGATTTGCTACCCACTGCTTACTAGCAATGACCTTATCTACTCCATTTTCAGAAAATTTTTTCAATTCAATCTTCACTGGCAAATCAAGTGAAGTCGATTTTTGCTCTCCTAGCCCTTTGAAGAACTGCTTTTCTGCTGTTAATTTCAATGTCGTAATATATTGATCCTTTTCCTTTTGCATGCAGGTAGCTTCTTCAATACCAAGCTGATAGGTAATAACCTCGTGAAAAAGTTGTTGTACTTGATTGTGATAAGTAGTGCTTGTCTTAGCCAAAACAATATCACGCAAATCAAGAATTGTAGCATAAGGTGCTTCATTAAATTTGTGATTTTCGTAAAATTCTTTCAATGCACTCAAAAGATTTTCTATTCCAATCAGATATTCAATAAGCTCAAGGGTCATACCACCTTTATACTTTGCAATTGGAAGTTCGTTATAAACATTATCTAAAGCCGGTTCTTCAAAATTGACTCTGCCACGCTGACGAAAAAAACTACGCATCAAATGTTGCTTCGCCTCGTGATTCTCTTGATCTGTCCGCAATGATCTTTGATACAAACCACACATATAATAAGCCAAAGATTCTCGAATACTCATCGACCCCGCTACATCAGCTGAAATAATCTGATCCTCCCACCAACTAAGCGCTAGTGTATAACTCAACCATTTAATAAGATTTTCCTTACCCAAACCTTCCGCGATACTCTTCCAGACTAAAGCCTCGGGCAATCCTAAAGCTCCACCATTGTAAGCTAACATTCCATCGTAATAAACAAACTCCATGAGCCTGATAGATCCATAAGGGTATTGCCCAAGAACACTGGCATAGAAATCATGAGCACCTCGTAGATGTTTAACAATCAATTCCAAATTACGATCATGTTGTGGGTGATAGTATAACTCGATAGGAATCTGCCCTGGCTCGCCATCCCGATAGATTTCATACTCCGCAGAACAGATGGTAAAAATACCTCTAACTGGCACTTGTGACTTGTAATGAAAATAGTTCCGTCCATTTTTTTCCCATTGACGCATCAATTTACCAGCTGTCACTGCAATCTGCTTATCTGAAGTGCTAATGGTAACATCAGTGCTGCCCCAACTTAAGTGACTTGCCATAAAAGCTTTTGACAAACCATCTGGATCATTATGCGCTTTCATTCGTTCTTCCAAAGATGGCAGTCCATACTTATGACGCATCCAAGCTTTCTTATGTTCTGCCATCTTGGTGTAACCGATAAAGGGTAAAATAAATGGGCTATAAAGATTAGTACCATTGTGCACAACATCATTTGGCGATATCATATAGATTTCATCAGCATCAACTTGGTTGAGAAAACCTTTCCGTTTCAAGGTCTTTACAGTAAATGGAGCCTTCTGCTTTTCGCCAGGCATGAGTGGGATTGCTAAATCATAAATAAAATAACCTAACTCCCTATGTTCCTCTCTCAAAGTGGCACCAGGATAATCAAAGCGCTCTAAATAAAGATTAATAAATGTTAACAGATGGATTTCGTGAATAGGCTTTCCCGTTTCATTGAGAAGCTCATATTGACCTTGAGCTATAAAATATTCTTCCTCAGGATAAAGCTCGATATTGAGCTTTGTTCCAGTGACTACTGGCATAGGTAAGTCTTCATATTTTCTGAAATCCGTCTCAATTTTTGCTGCAATCTGGTCTTTACCGAGCGATTGAAATTCATTCAAAACACATGTATTATAATAAATCCAACCACCAGTTGTTAAAGCCATTAGAGTAACTGCGACCGTAAGGCTTTTAAAAGTCACGTTACTTGTTTTCCATCTAGATATGATGTTCGCAATCCGAGTATTAAAGAGAGTGCCTCTTGGCCAGATGAGATACGTCACAATTAAAAGAAGTGTGGATACAAGCAACCAATAAAATGAATACCAATAATGTCCAGTAAGCAAACTGCCATAGCCATTCATAGGTGAATAATCAATATCGTTGGTCTGCGCAAATCGATATAGGTTATGATAGAGATGAAGTGTATTCAAAATAATGGGTGATAGAACAAGTCCTACCGTCAAAGCCATTCCTAGATAACGATGCCGTGCAATAACCTGCATAAAAATAGCTGCTGCTGCAACACAGTAGAAGTGCGGACCATGCTCCACAAAAAGCATTTGTAGATAAAGTGAAACTTCATAGTTGGTATAGCCCTTTGACGTCTGGTAAAACATCAACACCAGAATTGAAAACAGTAATGAAACGGTTATGATAATGAATAGTGCACTTACTTTAGAAAGCATAAGAATGGCATTAGAAACTGGCGTGGCATCAATCACTTCGTGGATGCGGAGTGTTCTATCTCGCCAGACTAATTCCGCAGCATAAACCACAATAATAATTAGCAGAATGCTCTCTAAATAAATATTCGCAGTATGAATGACCAAATCCGTACTGGGGTCTGAATAATAAAAAGATCGTGTCCCACTAGCTGTCATCCACATACTGAGTGCACCAAATAGCGATATAAGTAAAAAGGCTCGACTTCGTAGCACCCAAAGAGAATCAAAGATACTCAACTTCAGCCACTGCCTAAATTGAAAGGCCAATCCAAATTCTCGAAACTTTTCAGATGAGGGGTAAATTTTATTTTCTTCATTCACCAAAACAGCTGATGCAGAAGCAATCCTGACAACAGGTGCTTTTTTGCGCTTAGGCTCAAGCGACATGGAGTAACGAGCATAGGCCAAAGCCATCATAATCAAAGAAAAGCCTATCCAAATGACTCGATTCCAAAAAAGATTAGTACTAAAAGTAGGGATGACTGTATTGCGTTCATGTATGGTCCAAGTGAACGCCTTTTCCAAAACAGCATAAAGTCCAAATGGATCGCTTAGCGCCCATATATAATAATTCTCAAAATCTATGAGATCTATACCCGTCATCATCAAGCTACCGAGATAAAGCATCATAAGCACGATGGCCCCCGCGTAGGAAACAGCTAAACTTCGAGTCAAACTCGCTAAACAAAATACTAACGCCGAAACAATCAACAGATTGGGAATAACTAATTGGAGATAAGCAATGAAATAAGCTTCGAGTCTCAACGGACCCAATGCAAAAGGATTAAGGCCAGGAAATAATGTTCCCAGAATCATACCTGGTAAGTAGAAAGAGAACGATATTAAAGTAACTATGAATGCAGCAAGAAAACGCGTTAGTAAGTAATGCCACTTCGCAAGTGGCGTAGCTAAAATGAGAGCATCAGTCTGAAATCTGCTATCTCGAATAAATGTCTCAGCAATAAAGGCCGTAGCAGCAAGAGCCGAGAAAACCGTGTAGAGAATGGTTGTTTCAAATATTTGGCTCGGGCTATTTACAAAAAAGAAAGCATCACCACTTTTGGCATTCGCTAAAACATCGGTTAAGGCAAGAACAAAGAAAATAAGACTGATAAGGACAAATGCTGGCCTTCTCAGGTGATATCTTAATTCAAATAAAAAAATAGACTGAAACATCACTTGTAACTCTTAAATTCTCTTTATTGACTTTAGGCAATAGATAACGCGTCGCTCTCATCAGGTTGTGAGCTATAGTTATTACCTAGCAAAGCTTCATTATAGACATCTTCTAAATTGCCTTCCGTTTGCTCGAAATCATCTTCAGGAGCTTCATCACGAATAATGCGAACCCAAGGCTTACCTTGATTCATTTTCTGTATGAGAGTCGGGTAACCCACTTTCCACTTTTCCATAGACTTAAAATCTACTTCCTTCGTCCATACTTTTCCTTTCAGAGATTCAATAAGTTCTAATGGCTTTCCTTTACGAACAACTTTTCCGCAACTCATAATGGCCATGTTCAAACAGAGATCTGTGACATCTTCGACAATATGCGTGGATAAAATCAATGTCCGATCCTCACTAATCGCAGCAAGTAAGTTGTGAAAGCGAATACGCTCTGTAGGATCCAAGCCAGCAGTCGGCTCATCTACTATCATTAACTTAGGCGAACCCAACATGGCTTGAGCAATACCAAACCGCTGACGCATTCCACCTGAAAAAGTTCCAAGCTTTTGCTTTCTTTTCTGGTAAAGATTGACCAAATCTAGTTGATGTTTAACCATCTCTTTCCTTACAGCGGGATGTGTAAAGCCCTTAAAAACAGCAATTTGCTCTAGCATTTCCTCGGCGCTAACGTTTGGATAGACTCCAAAATCCTGAGGTAGAAATCCTAACTGCTTGCGAGATTCTTGAGGATTTTCAAACAAATCCATTTCGTCCAACCTCACAACCCCCGAATCTGCTATTTGCAAGGTTGCAAGCGTGCGCATGAGTGTTGATTTTCCAGCACCATTAGGACCTAAGAGTCCAAAAATACCATAGGGAATTTCTAAGGACACATCAGAGAGGGCCTTAATGCCATTAGTGTATGTTTTGTTCAATTTTTTGATAGTCAACATAGTTAGAGCCCCTATTCTTTAAGCAGCAGAAATTGCTAGCACTTCTCTAGCGAAAGACTTGCTTTTATAATCATTAATTTTGGACAGCATTATAATGTAGTGCGCTTTTTTATTGAAACTCAGTCTCAATTATAATAAAACCTGCCAGCAATGTTCACAATATAAAAAATAATCTATCCTAAATTATTTAGCACGTGGCTAAGTGCACTACTTAGATGCGGCCCTACATGACCTTTCGAAGTATGATGACAACAACAAATGACACATTAAAATACCTGGTAGTAATAAGTGAAGAAGGCCGATATTCCATATGGCCCGAGTACAAAACCATTCCTTGGGGGTGGAAAGCAGAGGGTAAAGGAGGTTCAAAAGATGAATGCTTAAAGCATATATCTAAGGTCTGGACTGATATGCGCCCCATTAGCCTTAGAAAGCAAATGGATGGTGAATAGAGCTTTTCAAATTTCTAATCAAGTAGTCATATGGCCCTCAATTTACTCCCCCCTCGCAATTTACCAACTTCGCTTTCAGCGAATTATTGCCCCAACGAACAAGAAAAATTACTACGTGGACTAGAACTCTTTAAAATTGCCTTAAGGGCTGAAAAGTCAGAGGCCGGATTGGAGAAAATCAACGAGGTACTTGGTTTATTAGAGGAAGAAACCTCTAGCCAAGAGATAACGGATCCCCCCCCCTCAACAACCGAAAGTGATGTGGATATTTTTGACCATTATTTTGATGTAACCCGTGCTCAAACAAAAACCCCCTTTCCGACGCTTCTAAGAAGCATTATCACATCGGCTAAGGCCTTCTTCGATCTCATCATTTCTGTCCCTGAATTAAACCCCCATCATATAAAAATTCAAAAGGAAGGACTCTTGAGCTATGCAGACCTCTTTGAACGGATGCTCAAGCCTTCTTCGCATTAGAGTGAGTACGCCCGCCTTAACATTATGGAAACAATTTCACTGGTTATTTTTTATCAATACCCAGGGACTATTGGTTTGCTTGCGCCGCTTAAAAAACGCACTGCAAGCAAATCAAATTGAAGAAGCAAAAATCGAATTTAAAACCGCTGTTTCTCTCCTTCGAGCATCCGGAGCTTCCATGGAAATGGCGGGGCAATTTTCAAAAGCCGAATATGAAAAAGAGGTAAGGCCTACTATGCAGGCACCTCAAATGCCCAATGATAATTTTAGTGGTCTAATGTCCCGTGATCATTCTGCGCTTGTTCGGCTTTGGTATGAGCTTCGACCTTTTTTCAAAAATCTTCCTCAAGAACTTCACCCGTACCATCGAGACTTTTACAAAGCCTACGAATTTCTCGCTAACTCCCATCGAGCTGTCTGTAAACGGTTCGTAGGAAGTGAAAACGGAAGCATTCGCACAGAAAATAACTCAGCCATTGATATTCTAGATATGTACCTCCGCAACCGCAGTAACATTATAGCACCCAAAAAAATATCAGGGTGCCCTATTCACCAAAATTGAAAAAAGTACTACCAGACTCCATTGAAGACCTCTACCCGCTGTCTCCAACACAGCAAGGCATGCTTTTTCACAGCATCGCAGAGCAAGGTTCAGGGGTCTACATTGTTCAAGCCGGTTTTTCTATTAGGGGAGCTATCAAAGTTAGTGTCTTAAAAGAAGCCTGGCAATTACTAGTCCAGCAACACCAGACGCTTAGAACTGCCTTTGTATGGGAAAAAGTAGAAGCCCCTCTACAAGTAGTTGGCAAAACAGCTAGGATTCCATTCGAAGAACTCGATTGGCAAAATGCGTACTCACTTGCAGGAGCTCCCGGTCATTTAGAAAATTGGAGTTTATACCAAGATTGGAAAGAATCTGATCGAAAATCAGGCTTCACACTCACCCGGGCCCCTCTGATGAGACTCACCCTGATGAAGCTCCAAACAAATTTTTATCATTTAGTTTGGAGCTATCACCACCTAATACTCGACGGTTGGTCTCTACCTCTTCTTCTTAAAGATTGGACTCTAATTTATAAATCCATCCTTTCTGGAACCAAATTGCAACTATCCTCTCCACCCTCATTTAAAAAATATATTAGCTGGCTCAAAAACTATGACCAATCTAAGTCGGAAGACTATTGGAAAAAGCTACTATCCGGTGCTTATGAAGCTACCCGACTAGGTTTAAAACAGAACGAAGACTCATCAATAGGTGTTTCCAAACTAGAGCAATCTCTTGACAAAACTCTTACAAAAAAACTTTCAGCGCATGCTCGAAAACAACATCTCACCCTAAGCACTATCATCCAAGGCGCATGGGCACTCTTACTTTCACAATACGGCGACCAAAAAGATATCATCTTTGGACTCGCCCGCTCAGGAAGGCCTCCAGAATTGCCTGAATACGAACACGGGGTTGGACTCTTCATTACCACCCTACCCATTCGAACTCAAGTCGATCAAAACGCATCATTATTCGATTGGCTCAGAACCTTGCAATCGCAACAACTAGAGCAACAACCTTTTGAATCAACACCTCTTGCCAAAGTAAGGGCTCTAAGCCAATCACCTAAAGATCAGCCTCTTTTTAATAGCGTCGTTGTCTTTGAAAATTACCCTCTTCTTAATTCTCGGCTCAAAAATGATCCCTCTCTTGCCTTTTCGGATGTCATCCTGTCAGAGCAAACCAATTACCCCTTAAGCCTCTATGCTATAGCGGGAGAAAGCCTAGAGCTACGTCTTCTTTTCCCTAAAAATCATTTTTCTAAGACAGAGATAAGAGCATTCCTAGATAGCTATCTCTCCATCCTCCGCTCTATCGCAAAATTAGAAACCTACACCAGCGAAATTAAAAACCTCCTTCCCACTTTTCAACCCCCAGTTCAAAGTATTGGACCGAGACTAGAAAAACATAGTCTAATAAACACAAATGCCGCATTCATGCAACAGACTCAGAGTTACCCTGAAAAAAAGGCTCTGATCTTCCAAGATGAATCCATAAGCTACTCTGAACTTACACAACGTGTTGATTGTCTAGCCCAATACCTTCATTCACTAGGCATCAAAGAAGGGGACCCCGTAGGAATTCTTTTACCTCGTTCGCTTGAGATAGTTATAGCTCTTCTAGCAACGTTCCGTATTGGAGCATACTACATCCCTTTGGACCCATCTCACCCCAAAGCTCGTCTAGAAATGATTAGAGAGGATTGCAACATGAAAGTCCTTATTGTCAATCATGAGTCGAAATCTATTCTTTCGGACAATGGAACAAACCTCATCAACCTATCTCTAATAGACCTATCTCAAACATCAAAAAATCAACCTCTTGATTTACCTCATAACGACCTTCAATCACTTGCCTACACCATTTATACCAGTGGAACAACTGGTAAACCTAAAGGCGTAAAAATCTCTCACCTAAATTTGGCTAATTTTTTAGTGTCTATGCAGAAGCGGCTGGATTTTAGTGCTCAGCGCCGTTGCTTAGCAGTAACCACCATTGCTTTTGACATAGCCGTGCTTGAACTTCTACTACCACTAACTACCGGAGGAACTGTCATCATAGCCAGTAAGGAAGAAGTCCTAGATGGTGAAAAGCTCGTTGAGTTAATCCAAAAGCACAACATCGATACACTTCAATCTACTCCTTCTGGTTGGCAGACCATTCTTCCGCATTGGTCCAAAATGCTTCCTAGTAATAAGCCAAGTGAGTTCACAATTCTTTGTGGCGGAGAGCCTCTAGATTTAACCCTCGCAAAGAAATTATGCGCTACTGGAGCATCTATATGGAATGTGTATGGACCAACCGAAACCACTATATGGTCAGGTGCTTTACAGCTTAATGACGAAAACCTAGCCAACGACTTCGTCCCTATTGGAGCTCCTCTAAATAATACCAGCTTTTATTTGCTGGACTCCAAGCACAAACATGTTCCAACTGGCGTGACAGGTGAAATTTTTATTGGAGGTCTAGGCCTAAGCCCCGGTTATCACAACAGACATGATCTCAACCAAGAGAGATACCGCTCAATTGACGTTAATGGAGAATTCACTCGCCTTTATCAAACCGGTGACCTAGCCCGTTATCATGCAGATGGAACTTTGGAATTTTTAGGCAGAACAGACGGTCAAATCAAACTCCGTGGACATCGAATTGAATTAGCTGAAATCGAAGTCGCCCTGCAAAGCCATCCATCTATTGACCAAGCTATAGTTGTTTTGCAACACAAAGGAACTCCAGAAGCAAGATTATTGGCTGCAATTAAGACCAAGATTTCTTTTCATGGGCAAGAACTAAATCAAGAACTACGAAACTATCTTTTAGAAAAACTGCCAACTTATATGCTTCCAACTGTCTATCATCCGATTGAAAGCTTTCCACTAACGCCTAATAAAAAGATTGATCGTAGAGCTTTGGAAAAACTGGAAATTCTCTCTAAAAGCAATAAAAAAACACCTCCTCGCACTCAGGTTGAAAAACAACTCGCCACAATTTGGTATAGGATTCTACAGATCGACTCGCCTAACATCCATGATAATTTTTTCGAAATTGGGGGACATTCTTTACTCGTTCTCAGAGCTAGAAGTGAAATCCGAGAGAAGCTCGGCATTGAATTAGCCATTACCGATTTCTTTAATTACCCAACGCTGCATTCTCTGGCAAATCACCTCTCACAACTCAATGAATCGAGTAATATGATCCAAGACCGGCAAGATGCACTAAGCGCTGGCAAACTGCGCTTAAAACAACGCCGTACTCAAAGACCTTCTCAACAACCAACTGTAAAAGTATGAACAACAATACGAGTCAAACAACTGGTCTAGAAATCGCTGTGATCGGGATGGCTGGACGCTTTCCTGGAGCTCCAAATATTGAGGCCTTCTGGAAAAACCTAGTGCACAACAAAGAATCCATTACTGATTTAAGTAATGAATATCTTAAAGAACAGGGTGTTTCCGAAAAAGATCTTTCTGATCCCAACTACATAAAAAGAGGAGGGATTCTCGAAGAGCCTGACTACTTTGACCATCAATTTTTCAATTATAGCCCAAAGGAAGCAGAAATTCTAGATCCCCAACAGCGGCTCTTTTTGGAATGCTGCTGGCAAGCTCTCGAGAATGCAGGATATGACTCTAATCGCGAATCCAGACCTATTGGTGTTTTTGCTGGAGCCGGAATGAATACATATCTCCTCAATCTTTACACTAACTCAGAAATTCACCACTCAACTACACCTTATGAAATGTTTGTCAGCAACGACAAAGATTTTCTAGCAACTAGGGTTTCTTACAAACTCAACCTTAGAGGACCCAGCATGAGTATCCAAACAGCTTGTTCTTCTTCCCTCGTAGCTATTCATACTGCTTGTCAGTCACTACTTAGCGGAGAATGTGACTTTGCACTAGCCGGAGGAATCTCGCTATCCAAACAGATTGGTTATCGAGCCCAACAAGGTAGCATTCACTCGCCGGATGGACATTGCAGAGCCTTTGATGCAAAAGCCAAGGGAACTGTCGGTGGAAACGGAGTAGGCGTTGTCGTTCTTAAAAGACTTGAAGATGCAATCCAAGACAAGGACAATATTCAGGCAATTATTAAAGGATCTGCTGTAACCAATGATGGAGCTAATAAAGTCAGTTATACAGCCCCTCAAATCGAAAGCCAATCTGCGGCTATATCTAATGCACTAGCTTCTGCAGAAGTGCCTGCTGATACTATCACCTATTTGGAAGCTCACGGAACGGGCACTTCCATGGGAGACCCGATTGAAATAGAAGCACTCACACAAGCTTACCGACTACAAACAGATCAAAAACAATTTTGCTCTATTGGTTCTGTTAAAACAAATATAGGACACCTTGATGCAGCAGCAGGAGTTGCGGGATTTATTAAGACGGTCCTTTCATTAAAACATAACAAGATACCCGCCAGCCTACACTATAAAGAATCGAATCCCGAAATTGATTTTACAAATTCACCCTTTTTTGTGAATAACTCACTCAGGGAATGGACGAATGATAACCTCAAACGAGCAGGTATCAGTTCATTTGGAATCGGAGGCACAAATTGTCATATGATTCTCGAAGAAGCTCCAAACAAAATTCTCAGTGACAGCTCAAATGATCAATTAGATAAAACTTTCTTACTTCCAGTCTCTGCTAAATCTGAGTCCGCCTTAAAACAAGCAAAAACTAATCTCGCAGATTTCTTGAAAAAAAATGATAACCTAGAGCTCGAAGAAATTGCTTACACCTTGCAAGAAGGTCGTAGAGCGTTCGCGTATCGTGATTGTGTCCATAGCAATTGTAACTCTGATGCGCTAAAAAAACTTAATTCATCTGTCGACCCTACCATCGCTTTGGATAACCCTTCACTAGTCCTTATTTTCCCTGGACAAGGCACGCCTCTTGGCGGTTTTTCTGAATCACTAAAAGAACATTCTATATACCAAAATGCCAAGAAAAAATGTCAGAGCATTGCTGAATCTTTGTGCTCTACAGATCTTGGTGAAATTGAACAAGAATGCTTAGCCCTCTTTATCCAACAATACGCTTTATCACAGCTTATTCTCCACTTCGGAGCTAAACCTACAGCCCTTCTAGGACATAGCTTTGGGGAAATTACAGCCGCCTGTATCGCTGGCACATTCTCTTTGGAAAGTGCAATAAAACTTACAATTCGAAGAAGTCAACTTATGGACTCTGCAACTCCTGGCGCCATGCTCGCGATAGCAAGCACGCCAGATAAAATTAAAGCCTTACTTAATGAACAAGTCATTCTATCTGCCCATAATGCCCCTACCTGGATTAATGTATCTGGTCCCATAGATTCCATTGAATCATTCAGCCTAAAGCTAAAAGAAAAAAGCGTTCCGTTTCGAAAGCTAAAAAGCAAAGGAGCCTTTCACACAAGGTTCATGCAACCAGCGGCCACTGCACTTCTCAATGAACTACAGAATTTTGAATTTAATAGCCTCAGAATTCCCATAGTCTCTAGTAAAACAGGTGAATGGCTAACTGATGAAGAAGTAACTAGTCCCCATTACTGGGCCAATCAACTAATTGAGCCTGTTAACTTTAATAAAGCAGCTAGTCAAATTCTAGAATATAAAGAACCCCTGTTCCTTGAGCTAAGCTCAACTGCAACATCGATCAACTTTATATTTCAGCAGAAAAAAAGCTATAAAATCTCATTAGATTCCACAACAACACCTCCAGCACTTGCAGCCTCGCTTTGGGAAGCAGGTGTTGTCATCGATTGGACATCAATTCGACAAAACACTCAAAGCTCTTATCGCATTGAGTTACCTAGCTATCCCTTTGAACGCCAAAGATTTTTTATTCCTCCACAACTAAACCTCTATAGCGCATTATCATCCAAACAAATTCACACAGATTTTCACCAAGGAGATACTCGAATTTATGTACCTTCCTGGAAACGTGTACCTCTCAAGAAATTTGACACACAACCTGGGAAACGTCAGCGGTGGCTCATTTTCGCATCCGAAAATAAGCTCTCCAATTCTATTCCCTCTTTGTTAGAAAGTTCAGGCGATGATGTTTTTGTTGTTCAAAAAGGTGATCAATTTGCCTCCACCGGATTCCGACGCTTTATATTAAATCCTAATGATAAACAAAGCTTCTCCAAACTTTTAAATGAACTCAGTGAAAGAGAAACATTCCCCCAACAGGTTGTCTATTTTTGGAGTGAAACACATGCACTCAAAGATCTCTCTATTGCCCTAGCCGAATCTATCAAAGCACTTATTCAGCTCCACCTCATTACCGAAGGAGCAGAAAATGTTCTGGGCAATGAAGTCCATCGTCCCAATGACTCAAGTATTAGAGCTCTTGGTTTAGTAATAGGCCAGGAATTTCCTCTCTTAGGATGCCGCACCATTGATATAACAGCTGATCAATACAGTTCTCATCTTGTCAACACCTTGGTTCATCAACTCCGTCAGAAAAAACTAGCTCACTGCATTGCATTGCGTGGCAAAGCACAGTTTGAACTCACTTACGAAAGCTTCGAAGCCATTGATTCCGAAAGTATACTTGAAGAAAATAAAACCTATTTCATTGCCGGAGATTTCACCTCAGAACTAGGTCAAATATGGAGTAGAAACTTATGTGCGTCTTCTCATACAAAAGTCGTACTACTCAATACTAATCCCGAGCTAGAGCTAATGCAACGCTGGACTAAGCAAGCTCAACTCGCGACAACAACTTCACTAGCCTCTTTCGATGAATCATGGGAAGCAGCAATACAAGAGCACGGCAGTCCATACGGAGTCTTTTTGTGTACACCCACAACTAACGAAAAATCAGCATCCCCCATCGCACTACTCTCAGAGTCTCACTGGAAATATAACAGATTTGTTAAACGCGATCTCTTTCAAACAATCGCTCCATTAATAGAGAACAGTCAACCCAGTTTTGTCTGTGTCCAAACTTCTATGTCATCTGTTTTGGGTGGCATTGGACTTGGTGCTTATGCTTCAGCCAATGATGAATTAGACCGATGGGTTGCTTTCAAAAATCAAACTTCGAAAATCCCATGGATAAGTATTAACTGGGATAGAATTGAAGATGAGTCATCCATCGAAGACACATCGCAAGCTTTTGCTGCAGATCATGTCAATACTATGTCTCAAAATGAAGCTTGGAAGCTGACACAGACTATTTTAGACCAAAGGATCGCCGGAACTTTTATTGCAACAACTTCTCCTCTTGCATCACGCTTAGCTCAATGGGTGCAGCCTGAACCTCAAGCAAAAGATCATGCTGGAGCAGGAAAAACAAGCCACCATAAAAGGCCTGATTTACCGAATAAATATGTGGCACCTCGAGACGAAGTTGAAAAAACAATTGTCACAATCTGGGAAGAGTTTTTGGGAGTCAGAGGGATAGGTGTTGAAGATAACTTTTTTGCTTTGGGAGGCCATTCACTTCTTGCCATCCAAATTATTGGAAAACTGCGACAAAGCTTCCCTGTTGAGATTGAACTGCGCCACTTAGTTTCTGATAACCCAACTCCAGCTAGTATAGCAGCTGTTCTAAAAGAAGACTTACCAGCGAATGATCAACTCGATGATATGGCAAAGCTACTTGAAGAAATTGAGCAACTCACTCCCGAAGAAGCAAAAGCTCAAATACAGGAAAAAGACTGATGAGCTCCGTATACGAAAAACTAAATCAACTTTCGCCTGAGCAAAGAGCATTATTTGAGAAGCGCATGCGTGAAAAGGGTTTGCAAATTTCAAAGCCTGATTCTATCCAAAGACGTGGACCAAATGAAGAACTATTCTTATCACCCGCTCAAGAAAGACTATGGTTTGTTCAACAGTTTGACACTGAAAATACAGCTTATAATATTAGTAGTGCTGTCCGATTACATGGATCACTAGATCTTATCAAACTTGAATTTGCCTTAACTCAAATCGTAAATCGTCATGAGTCTTTAAGAACTAGCTTTCACAAGAATAGTGAAGGACTTCCTGTACAAAAAATCCACTCCGGGGATTTTTTCTCACTCAAAAAAGAGAATCTCACAGAAACTTCTAACCCCGAAGAATATGCTAAACAACAAATTGAAGCGTCACAAAACACACCTTTCGATTTAACCTATCCACCACTTCGTTTTTACCTTTTTTCCCTTAACCCTAAAGATCATATCCTAGCATTTGTTACGCATCATATTATTTGTGATCGTTGGTCGGTCACTGTATTTATGCGTGAGCTGCTTACTTATTATACAGTCGCCGATCGCAATACTCTGCCATCCTTACAAATTCAATATCCAGACTGGGCTCTTTGGCAAAGAAAAAAACTCTCGGAGGGCCTTGCAGAAAAACAATTGGCATACTGGAAACAACAACTAGAAGGATCAGCCCCCCAGCTAGGACTCCCTTTTAGAAGTAAAAAACAAACTCTAACAACCGAAGGAAATCACCTTCCCATTACTTTAGGTTCAGGGCTGTCTGGAAAAATTAAGCAATTAGCGAATCAATCACAAGTCAGTCTCTTCACTTTCCTCTTGGCATGCTTCAAGGTTTTTCTCAATCGCTATACTGACGCGACTGACCTTGTTGTTGGAAGTGAGGTAGCCAATCGTGACCGCAATGAGAGCTTTGGCCTAATTGGCCTTTTGGTAAATACTCTAGTTATCCGAACCCAACTATCCTCTGAATTAACCTTTCTCGAAGTTCTTAAACAGGTTCAAGAAAATGTTCAAGGGGCTCTTTCTCATCAAGATCTACCCTTCGAAAAATTAGTTGAAGCAATAAACCCAGAACGAGATGTCAATCAGTTAATCCCTCTGTTTCAGGTCAAATTTGACCTGAAACAGATTCCCATTACTGAGAAACAATTGGGAGAGCTCACCCTTGAAAGCTTTCCAACAATTGATAAAAGTGCCAAATATGATCTCCGATTCAATCTTCAAGAAGACGATGAATGTATTTCCGGTCAAATCGAATACCGAACATCTCTATTTGAAGAAGCAACAATTCAACGTATGGGCCAGCACTTTATCAACATGATGGGCCACATCGTCGCTAACCCACATCATCCACTCACCAAATTTGACATACTCTCCTCTACAGAGCAAAAGGACATTCTTAAAAGTAGTTTTGGCAGACAAGTTGCTACCTCACAAGAGACATTGCATCACTTATTTGAGAAACAAGTTCATACAACTCCTCATAACATAGCTATCTACGATGGTTATAAGTCCATTAACTACCAAGAGCTAAATGTGCTAGCTGATGCTAGAGCTAAGGAAATTGAAGCTCTTAAACTTAGTCCGGAATCTCGTATTGGCATTTGTGTTAAAAAATCTATCGAACTAGTATCTGTACTACTTGGAATTTTGAAAGCAGACTTAGCCTATGTCCCTCTCGATCCTGATTATCCACAAGAACGGCTAGATTTAATTATTGAGGATTCGAACTGCGCAGCAATTTATCACCAATCCTCTAACGGCCTTGTATTAAAGCGGAGAAAACAAACACTCAATGATGATACAAGTACCTCAAAAAAACCTTCAACTAAATCACTCGCCTATCTTATTTATACCTCCGGATCGACCGGAAAACCTAAAGGAGTTGCTATTGAGCACCAAGCTGCAACGACTCTTATTCGTTGGGCAAGGGATTACTATACAGACAATGAACTACAAGGTGTTCTAGCCTCTACATCTATCTGTTTTGATCTCTCTATTTTTGAAATCTTTGTCCCTCTGACAACTGGTGGATCAATCATAGTAGCCGACACTCTCTTTTCCCTTCCTAAGCTCCCAGCCCAAGATAAAGTGACTTTGATCAATACGGTCCCAAGCCTACTCAGAAGTCTATTAGCAGAATACGAACTGCCTAAGTCCATCACAAATGTCAATCTAGCAGGTGAAGCTCTGCCCTCTGACCTGGTTGATGATCTACACAAGTTGGGTATTCAGCGTGTCGACAACTTGTACGGACCTTCTGAAGACACCACCTATTCTACATGGGTATCTATGCTAAGAGGTGAATTTGATTCACAGAAAGAAATCATCACAATCGGATACCCAATTGATAATACGGTAGCTTATATTCTTGATGAACATCAACGTATTCAACCAAATGGTCTTTCAGGAGAACTATACCTAGGAGGTGATGGCCTAGCTAGAGGATATCTAAACCGGGAAGAGCTTACAGAAACAAGTTTTATTCCTAATCCCATCTCCTCTCAACCTAGTCGCCTATACAGAACAGGCGATCGAGCCCGTCGTAATGAGCGAGGAGAAATTGAATTCCTCGGACGTATTGATTATCAATTTAAAGTGAGAGGCTTTCGTATTGAGGCCGGAGAAATTGAAACACGCCTTCGCTCTCACACAAATATTCTTGATGCAGTAGTTATGCCTTATCGCAATAAACGCGAGACTCTTTTATTAGCTTACTTAGTGGGAGAGGAAGGAAAAACCATTCCTACTCACGAGAAGTTGCATCAATACTTAAGCGATCAATTACCCTCAGCTATGATTCCAACCCTTTGGCATACACTTGAAGAAATTCCAAGGCTTCCAAATGGCAAGGTCAATAAAGAAGCACTTCCTCAACCTAATAACCCAAAAAGCCAAAACACGTATGAGCCTCCGATAAATGATACCCAGCATCAACTTGTTGAGCTATGGCAGAATCTTCTTCAAAAAGAAAAAATCGGTATTCATGACAGTTTCTTTTTACTTGGCGGACATTCCCTTTTAGCTATTCAGCTTGTCTCAAAAATGGAGAGCCATTTTAAAGTCAGCGTTCCACTGCGTGACCTTTTCCAGAATCCTACTATTGAAGCTATTTCTAAAATGATCCAGGAAACCAATGATGCACTACCTGCAGCAGAGCAATTTGAGATCAAAACAGATTCCCAAAGCCGTCATCAGCCATTTCCTCTTACAGATATCCAACAAGCTTATTGGCTCGGGCGTCATGGAGCTTTCGAGCTAGGGAATATCGGAACACATGGCTATCGAGAAATTAATCTCAAAGGGATTCCTCACGAGAAAATTGAAACTTTTTTTAATCAACTAATCAAACGACATGATATGCTCCGCGTCATAGTTGAAACTGATGGACAACAACGCATTCTTGAAGAAGTTCCATATTACAAAATTAACAAGACATCGATTAGCCCAGAAAAAACAGAAGAAACCATCATGGCTCGTCGTGAAGCCTTATCCCACCAAGTCTTTGCTACAAATCAATGGCCGCTTTTCCATCTAGAGGCAATAGAAATTTCACCCCATACGACTCGGTATCTTTGCAGTTTCGATGTTCTCTTGGGGGACGCATGGAGTTTACAAATTCTCGGCAAAGAAATAGTTCAACTTATTATGAACCTTCAGCTCTTACCACTTTCATTAAGCTTCCGTGATTATGTCATTGCCGAAAAAGCTTGGGCTAATGACGCAATCGCTCGAAGAGACTGGGCTTTTTGGAAAGAAAAAATTAAGACACTTCCTCCAGCGCCTGAGCTTCCACTCATTAAAAACCCACGCGAACTAACACTCCCTAAGGTTAGAAGAAGAAAC
Source organism: Verrucomicrobiota bacterium (assembly GCA_039192515.1). Classification (NCBI taxonomy): domain Bacteria; kingdom Pseudomonadati; phylum Verrucomicrobiota; species Verrucomicrobiota bacterium. Next base: position 36,953 of record JBCCXA010000032.1, read on the forward strand.
TTTAAACTCTCACCTAGCCTCTGGCAAAAGCTTCAACAAGAGGGACAATCCAGCGGGCTAACACCATCAGCTATTATACTTGCAGCTTTTTCAGAAATCCTAGGTAATTGGAGTCGACATCCTGCTTTCACAATCAACCTAACCCTTTTCAACCGACCTCAGGTACATGAAGACATTAATTCTATAGTAGGTGACTTCACTTCTTCAACATTGATTGACTGTGACCAGCGCGGTGGCGGAACTTTTGCCGAACGAGCAACTCGAGTACAGTCAACTTTATGGCAGGCATTAGAACACCGCTCTGTCAGTGGTGTTAAAATCATCCGAGAAATGAGTAAAGAGCTCTCATCAAATGGGGGAGCTCTCATGCCTGTTGTCTTCACTAGCACCTTAGGGCAACTTTCTGTTAAGAAACCTGAGAATGATTGGAGTGCAACATTCGTTTATGGAGTCAGTCAAACTTCTCAAGTTTATCTTGATCATCAAGTTTCTGAAATAGACGGCCATCTTGTCATCAATTGGGATGTCATAGAAGAACTATGGCCTGATGGCGTTTTAGATGAGATGTTTAAAACATATGAGCACTTTATTGTAGACCTTGCTAAGCATCCAGAATGCTGGAATAAGCAACCCCTTCTCTCATCTCTTGCTACATATGAAAAACTTAATGCTATTTCTGAAACTTGTATCTCTGTTAAGCCTCAAGCTTTGTTACATACGCAGTTTTATGAACAAGCACTCAAAAAGCCTAACGCTCCTGCTATTCTTACGGATTCAGAAAATCTCAGCTACGAAGAAATCGCCAAAAGAAGCATTCAACTCTCAGAACAATTATTAAAACTTAATGTTAAGACAAATGATCTCATTGCAATATCTACCCACAAGGGATGGGAGCAAGTCGTCGCCTGTTTGGGTATCTTAACTGCTGGAGCAGCTTATGTTCCGATCAGCCCAAGCCTTCCTACTGCAAGACAAAAAGAGCTCATAGAAGATACCGAAGCCAAAATTGTTATCGTATCCGAAAATAAGCCAAATCATTTTCCCAGCGAAGTAACTCAAATAGAGCTAAAGCTAAACACACCTTTAAATGTAACCCTAACCATTCCAAAATCTATTCAAAAGCAAAATGACCTTGCTTATGTCATCTACACCTCTGGGTCTACGGGTATGCCAAAAGGAGTCATGATCGATCACCGTGGGGCACTCAATACCATTACTGATATTAATCAAAGACTCAAAATTCAACCGAGTGATCGCATTTATAGTATTTCTGCACTCAACTTTGACCTTTCTGTTTATGATTTATTTGGGGCACTTATATCTGGAGCCGCCATTGTTATGGGCACTGACGCCTTACGATCTGAAGATCCCAAATATTGGTATGAACGATGCAATCAAGACCAAGTTACCATCTGGAATTCTGTTCCAGCTCTCGCACAGCTTTTTGTTCAAGAGACTATTTCGCAAAAGAAAACTAATGATATTTCACTTAGCTCCCCTATTAGAGCAGTACTCATGAGTGGAGACTGGATTCCTGTAAAACTCCCCACTATTCTTCATGAACAATTCCCTAAGGCTGAACTCTTTAGCTTAGGTGGTGCAACAGAAGCTTCCATTTGGTCTATCATCTACCCTATTAAAGAACCTATTCTTTCCTGGCCTAGTATTCCCTATGGGAAGCCAATGGATAATCAAACCTGGTATGTTCTGGATGAAAATGGAGCGCCCCGCCCGCCCTGGGTGCCAGGGGAACTATATATAGGAGGCAAAGGTATTGCACTGGGTTACTGGAATCGTCCCGAACTATCTGCAGAACGCTTTGTTGCTAATCCGTTTGATAAAGGCACCTCTAATAGTCAATACCTCTACCGTACTGGGGACTGGGGGCGACTAAGACCCAATCCTTCTAAACCAACAGAGTATTGCCTAGAATTTCTTGGACGTGAAGATTCTCAAATCAAAATTAATGGATACCGAATTGAACTTGGTGAAATCGAAGCCTGCCTTCAAAGCCATCCCGCCCTTAATAAAGCTACCGTGATTGCTACTGAAACAAAACCACCAGAACTTGTTGCCTATATCATACCTAAAACAAATACCACCACCAGCTCCTTAACAAAACTCTCTGCCAAAACATCACCACACCCTACAAACGACAACAGACCTAGAGTAGCACTCCCCGACTCTAAAGATAATTCTCAGTTATTTACCCGTCAAAGCCATCGACGATTTTTGGATGATACAATAGAGCTCGAAACGCTCGCTGACTTACTAAGTGCTCTAAAAGCCACCCCTGTAAATAACGCACCTTTTCCCAAGTACCTTTATCCATCCGCTGGCAGCCTCTATGCCGTCAAAAGCTATCTCTTTTTAAAGGAAAGCCGTGTTACTGGCGTTCGTTCTGGATGGTACGAGTATGATCCAATTCAGCATCAACTTCTACACACCAAACCCAACAATACATCTAGTCCTGATGACCTCTTTAAAATCAACCAAGATGTAGCTCAAGAAAGTGCTTTTTACCTTTTTCTTATTGCTGATATCGCAAAAATTCAAGAAAGCTATGGAGATCGTGCCCGAGATTTTGCTCATTTGGAAGCGGGCTACTTAAGCCAGCTTTTGATGGAAAAAGCGCATACTTTGAATATTGGTTTTTGTCCGGCAAATGAACCCAGCTTTATCAAACTTCAAGAAAGTCTCGACCTTTCTAAAGATCAACTATGTGTTCATAGTTTAATTGGTGGAGTCATTGAACCATCTTGGTCTAAAAAGTGGATGTCTATAGAATCCGGAAGTAGTTCTTCTTTCATAGAGAAAATTCAATCCGACCTAACTTCAAAACTCCCCGAATATATGGTGCCACGCCATTTCCAAATTATATCTAAAATCCCTTTATCACCAAATGGAAAGGTGAACCATAAAGCCCTGCCTGCTCCCTTAGGCTCAAATCAGGAAAACTATGTTTCACCTCAAACTACACTTGAAAAAACTGTCGCTGCACATTGGGAGCAGCTACTCGGTGTAGAAAAAGTTGGTCTCCATGATAACTTTTTCCAACTCGGAGGAAACTCACTCCAAGCTATCCAATTACTGAGCTTACTGAGAAATGAAGGCTACCCCAATCTCACCATTACTAACCTCTTCAATGCGTTGACACCGGCTGATCAAGTGCAACTTCTCACTTCACTAGAGCCCTCACTCCTCATAGAGCAAAAAATCCAGCGAGTCGACCGTGTAGATACTGAAGTCTCTAACCTTTCCGATGAGAATGTTGACGCCGCGCTTAGAAAACTACTAAATAATAGTCACTGATGCCCTTAATTAATACTCATATAAATCCATAATCATTTATTTATCAAGGTATGATAAAGCTTTCTCCTATTTTACTACCAATGAATTTCATGAATAATAAAGTCAGATTTTTCATATAGCCTCTTGTCTATTAGATTAGAGCATTTTTGAATTAAATAACAACAAGCTGTAGATTATGAGTATGAAGAATTATAAACTTAGGGATGAAAGCTTATAGTAAAGATTTAAGAGAAAAAATTATTGAAAAAGGTATAAACAAAAGGGAGAAATTTATTATAAACAACCGGGAGGCCATCTTCAAAGTAAACTTCAAGCATATAAAATGGGCTATAGCTTTAAAAAAACGTTTCGAGCCAGCGAACGTGGACGTGCCGATATAGAAGCCAAACGCCAACAATAGAAATGGGATCTGCTTATATGGAACAACCAGAAACTTATTTTTCTAGATGAGACTGGTGTAATACCCAAATGACTCGTCTCTATGGAAGGGCATTGCCAGGAGAACGTTGTCATGACCAGGTTCCATACGGTCATTGGAATAGCCTCACGTTTTTGGCGGCATTAATATATAACGCACTGACTGCACCATTACTTGTTGATGGCGCAATGGGCGGAGAAATGTTTGTAAGCTATATTACTCAACATTTCTATCCGTCGCTTCGTTCTTAAAAAAGAGACTCCTGTTTCAAGTAAATCTGTAGGAAGACCTGGCATTCCCCATAAAATCTGCAAGCTTGTTATCTCAATAGCCAAGGAAAATACTTCTTGGGGCTATGAAAGGATTGTCGGTGTTCTTGCAAACCTGGGCTTTACTATATCGCACCAAAGTATTGGCAACATTCTTAGCAAAGCCAATGTCCCACCATCTCCTGAACGCAAACTATCTTCTTTTTGGCATCAGTTTCTAAAAATGCATCCTCACGTTTGGGCCACCGATTTGTTTACCAAGGATATCTGGGAATTTTCAGGCATTAAGACGTACTACATTCTCTTCTTTATTCATATCCATACGCGAAAGGTCATCATTGCGAGTGCTACCGAAAAACCCAATGAAGATTGGATGCTTCAACAGGCCAGAAATATTTCTTCTCAAGATGCGTTTCTGGATAACAAAGGCTTCATCATTCATGATCGCGACTCCAAATATTCGGATGCCTTCGGTAAGGTTTTTGCTGACATTGATTTTGAACCTATCCGACTCCCAATGCGTTCACCGAACCTCAATGCTTTTGCCGAAAGGTTTGTTTTGAGTATTAAATCCGAATGCTTAGATCACTTGCTCTTACTTGGGGAAAGGTCTTTGATTCGTGCCCTGCGGGAATACGAAGCTTTTTACAACACAGAACGTAATCATCAGGGAATTAACAATGTCATTCCTTTTCCCAAGGATCATATCAGTCAAAAGCAAGGCGAAATCAAAAAGACCTCTCGTCTTGGCGGTTTGCTCAATTACTATTACCGGCAGGCCGCCTAATCATTATTTCAATATTTCAAAGAACTATCATTTGAGAATTTCTTTTCTCAAAGCCGGCATCTTTCTGCCTACTCATGTAAATTACCTCATCCTCAAATGCAGAATGGTTCATATTCCACTTAATCGTAAGCATTGCGGAGCCATCTTAATTTTACTGCATTTCTAAAACCCTCTTGAATACGCATTCTAAATGGAATCCTAATTTTTGATAGCACGCTCAACCCCTTCAATAGGAGATTCCTCTTCATCTACTACTTGTACATGGACGGTATAATCTTCCGGCGACCACATAGCCCAAACAAAAGAGATACTCAATACAAAACAAGCAGCTAATGTGAATACTATGGTTTTCTTTTTCATTAATCTAAACTACATCTATCACGAAACAACTTAGCTAAAGACAT
>JBCCXA010000033.1 GCA_039192515.1 Verrucomicrobiota bacterium
GCTCTATGGTTTGCTCCACCTTGATCAAAGGGTATTTAAAGCCTGTCTCAAATAGGAGAGACTTCTTGATATGGCCTGTATTCTGATCTTCTTCCTGGCGACTTTCCACCAGTGTGGCGTCCTCCAACATCCCCGCTAAACGTGGATCTTTCATCATCTGATGATGAGAACTTTGCAAGCCGAAATGATTTCCTATGTTCCTGGAGTTTATGTTGGAATTAAATCCCGCACTTGGTTGACTACTGCCCGCAGATTCTTTAGCTCCAGAGGAAAGTTTAACTATGACATCTCCCTCTCTCGGGCTATTTTGGAGAGATCCCCCCTTGTTATTAATAAAAATGGTTAAGCTTATTAACAAACATGCCGTCATTAAAAATGCAGAGGCATGAAATAGCTTATTTTGTTTAAAGTTATACAATACAGATAATTTTTTCACCTATAGTTCCTTTTAATAATTATATCATTCATGTTCTTTCAGCTTGTTCAACAACCTGAATCCAGAGGTCATTTTGATAGCAATTTTCATGGCAGAGTCAAATGAAAATGCGTCTCAATAACATTAATTTTATGAAAAATATTATGTGTATATAAATTTTATAATCTAGGACAGCTCCAAAAGCTCGTTAGGAAACAGCGCTGTATCCTGTAAATTGCTTTTTTGTCCTAGATTTAAGTATTAACAGATATTATCCTCTACTTATGCTGTATATATGCGCCTATATTGAAAATGTTTGTTTATTAACCAATGAGCCTTGGACAAGTAGGATGTTGCCATTCTGCTGCACTTAAGTTCATCTGGCACTTAAACTCCCACTGAGTGGCACTAAGATGAAGTCAGATTAGGATAAGACTGAATTTACAATGGAGCTACTCGAGCACTTTTCATCGAGTCAAATGAAAATGCCTCTTATTTACATTAATTTAGCAGGCAAATTACACATGATGTGTCATCACTTTAGATTAGTTTATGTAATTTCTTTGAACCCAGTGATATAACAAAAGGTGAGAGGAGCTTCTATTTCATTCTTGGGGTTCAAATTTTTTGAGGGTTTCTTGGAGGCAATGAATAACGCAAATGGCAAAGACTTCCTACCTAATACATGTTCTATTTAATAAGCAACCGTATTGTATAGAATCTGACTATTCCTTGGCTTGATGGGTCAAAAGCTCTAGAAAAAGATCTGTGCGTAGCCGGATGATGCTTGGATCTATGCTCATATCAGGGGATCAATCCAGCGGAAAAGGCTATAAACATTTGGAGTGTCCTTAAATACACCAGTCAAGTCGCGGGATGACGATCGGTTTTTTTCAACCTAAGTGATGCAATAAAAAAGTTGAAAGAAAGAGAATAGCAATCGGCGAGTGGGTAGAAAGTTATTGGGCTTTGCTTTTAATTTTGCTACGGCAAGCAGCTACGAACAGATTGCAGGCCTCAGGGCAGAGCAGAGGAATATGGTCTTCTTGTTTGTCCTGTTTCTCCTTTGGCTCAACTACCTGACCATTCCATAGCCTTATTTTTAAGCATTTTATCCCACAGGTTTCCCGCTCTACTTCTTGCAGTTGCTGATCCGTTAATTGCCTGGCCACGACTCGATACATACCGGTCTGCCTTGCGGCTGTTTCTTGGAACGGAGTGATACGAAGCGAGTTGGCATCATAGTGTAACCAGTTGGCAATGGCCGTGGGATAGATCACATTGAGGGCAAAAATTAACGCGTCTAGGGATAGAGCGTCTAATTTCCAACCCGGCTTCAAATTCCCCTCCCCCTTTAGAGGTCGGTATTCACCTTTTTCATCTATGTTAACCCATTTGCGAAGAATTACTGGATCATGAAAAAGTTCTGGCTTTTGGTCATTGGCAATATGAGATAAGGAGTAAGTAGAATCAGAATTTTTGCTGATGAGCACCTGACCAATCAGCCATGGACCATTACTTTCCGAAAGTTTATATTGGAAGGCTTGCGCTGTTTTCATGAAAGTCTTTGACTTGTTGAAGAATCACATCGGCAATTAAATTCTCGGTTCCAATAGCTCGACTGTACCAAAGTTGACGTCCATCAATATGGTTGAAAGTTTCGAAACCTTGTTCGCGAACATCTGTCGAGATTCCTAATAATACAGGAATATCCTCATAAGAGTGCAGACCATCGGCAATAAAAAAAGGAACAACAATAACATTGGTTTTATGGGTTAGTGTTTTCCAATCGCTGATAAATGGCTCCTGCTCCATAAAGCTAGCCTGGCAATCCCCATAAAGTTTCATCTCCTTAAACAATTCGACCTGATCATAAATGACTTTGGTGGAATTTTGATTCAGAGATGTGCCATGACCGACTATGAAGAGACAAGTATCTTGTAAATCGACACGCTTCTTGCCGATGACCGTTTTGGCTCGATGACGCAACACTTTGGTCATACTCGGATGTATGCCTACGGGATCACAGTAACAGACTTTTTTTCCATCCAGCTGGCATTCTCTACTATGCAAACCGAACTCTCTAGGCAGGACCGTCTCAGTGAAATAGCCTTCGCTGACAAAATTAGGGACTATATAGACGTGATCGGCATCAATTTGTCTTAAGACATCCCGGAAGTGAGGCTCCTCTTTCCAAAAGGCTTCGTGGACTTCGGCAAATAGGTTTCTTTTACGGATCTCATCAGCATGTTGGTACGTAGGAGCGCTAGAGTCTGCATTTAAGGTAGACCCATGACCAGCTACTACTAATGCTGCATCTTTGAAATTCACATTATTATTATAAATCAAAAAAAGCGATACGCCAGAACCGCTTTATCTTGGACACAGATCTGGCCATTGCTCAACCCAATCTTCTCTTAGGGCGAGTGGACGTCCAGTCGTTAAATTAAGAGTAGCCATGACCTGATTCACTTTGCTTATCACTACGTTGTCTGATTTTCTTCTTATAGTAAATCTAATGTAGAAACGGATGCGCTGCATCTCGGTTATCTCAGCATGAATTTCTAGAACGTCTCCAAGCTTGGCAGGAATTAAGTAATCAATTTCTGTTCGCACAACCACTGGGCAGCCTTTTCCCTCATCTTGCATTTCCTTGAGTGACCAGTTCAAAGATTCAGCCAGTTTGGACCTAGCTACTTCTACCATTCGAAGATAGGCCACATTATGTACCACTCCTCCCGCATCTGTATCAAAGAAAAAAACTTCGATGGGAACTGTGATCTGCGGCTTTAATGGTAATTCAGCACTCATAGGAAAAGCTAAACTATTCTTTAAAATTCAGCTCTTTGGTGCACTGCTTCAACACGGTCTTTAAAACTTTGATACGTGCATAGAGTTTATAATTACCCTCTACGAGTATCCAGGGAGCATGGGACTTGTCTGTTTTTTCAAACATGTCTTCAGCGGCTATGTTATGCTCGTCCCATTTTTCGCGATTGCGCCAATCCTCATCGGTGATCTTCCATCGCTTATAAGGATCAGAGGCCCGTTTTTCGAAACGGCGAAGTTGTTCATCTTTGCTGATGTGTAAATAAAACTTTAGAATAATAGATCCATCATCAGCTAAACTCTTTTCAAAGGCGTTAATTTCTTCATAAGCTCGCTTCCATTCATCTTTACTGGCGAATTCCTCAACTCTCTCCACAAGGACACGGCCATACCAACTGCGATCCAATACAACAATCTCACCATACTTAGGTATTTTACTCCAAAATCTCCACATATAGTGATGGGCGTACTCCTCAGGTGTGGGTTTGACCACACTATAGACTCTAACGGAACGAGGATCTAAACGCTCACCAAAGCGTCGGATGACTCCCCCCTTGCCCGCAGCGTCCGGCCCTTCAAATATGATAACGAGGTTTCTTTTCTGCTCAGCAAATAGCGGTTGGAGATGTAGCATATCTAACTGGAGCTTTTTGAGCCTCTCTCGGTACTCCCCTTTGTCATCGATATGCTTGCTAAGATCGAGCTTATCCAAACGTCCCATGTTATTTAGAAGATAGACTCAACCAACATTCGGTCAACTACTACTTCTTATCATTAGACCTTATTTCAGGGAACTTTAACAACCTAATGCTGTCTTAGATAAACAAGCTGCTAAAGTAGACGAGGAGTTACTTAAATACAATTTTATAGCCTTGCAATCATGCCCATCCGATCCTTGACTAACAGGCAATGGTGAAAGAATTTAGTTTTGAGAAGGAAGAAGCGTGGATTGAGTCGTTACTTGAACACTGGCAAGATTACGGTTCGCAATGCCTAGCTGCCAGAGGTTCTTTCTCCGTTGCTTTATCCGGCGGTAATTCCCCCTTGGCATTCTATCGAGCACTTGCCCAAATTAACTGGACTTGGGATGCTACTGAACTTTTTATTGGGGATGAACGCCGGGTTCCACCTGAACATCCAGATAGTCATTACAGGAACATCTGGGAGTCTTTCCATCCTAGAAGAGTCAAGCTACATCGCTGGAAAACAGAGGAAAGCGATTTGCAGAAAGTTGCTCAAATTTTTGAAAAAAATATGTCAACGATTTTAGGTAGACATCCTAAGTTTGATCTTGTTCTTTTGGGTGTTGGAAATGATGGACATACTGCTTCACTCTTTCCCGAGAGCCCTGCGCTCGAGGTAAAAAATAGCTATGCTGTCGCCAATCCTATCCAACAACAAAGCACCACTCGTTTAACCATTACGTATCCAGTTATTGAAAGAGCGCGTCAAGTTTGGTTCTTGGTTAAGGGTCAAGAGAAACAGCTGTGGATTGAGAAAATGAAATCAAGTCAAGATCCTACTTTCCCGGTCACACAAGCATTTCGATTATCTAATCAAGCACATATCTTTTACTGCACTCGTTAATAGACTGTGGCTGAGTGACAAAATTATCCTTTCCAGTTGATAAAAACGACCTATACCCCAATAGTAAATGGCAAGTAATCATACAAAGTCTAAAATTAAGGCTACTCCCTTTACCCTCGTCATATTTGGAGCTAGTGGAGATCTAACTTCTCGTAAACTGGTACCTGCGCTATTCGGCCTCTACAAAGAAGGTTTCTTACCAGATCAATTTAAAATTATCGGGTTTGCCCGGCGTGAAAAATCTGATGATTCTTTCCGCAATGAAATGCTAGAAGGAACACAGAAATTTTCTCGATTTGCTCCTGTAGATGAAGATGAGTGGAAAGAATTCTCGCAGCACGTTTGCTACCATCAAGGAAATTTTGATGACCTAGAAGCTTACAAGGGGCTATCAACTCGGTTAGCTGGCTTGCAAAAAGAAGGGATTGAGCAGAATCTTTTTTACCTATCTACTGCACCCAGTTTCTTTGGCCTGGTTACCAAGTGCTTAGCAGATGTAGATCTTGTAGGCTATGGGAATGCAGCTCGCGTCGTTGTGGAAAAGCCATTTGGTAAAGACTATAACTCGGCTCAAGCTTTAGTTAAGGAATTACAGAATTCACTCGATGAATCTTCTATCTACAGGATTGACCATTATTTGGGAAAAGAGACCGTGCAAAACATGCTCTACCTGCGCTTTGCTAACTCTATCTACGAGCCCATCTGGCACAGAAATTTTGTGGATCATATTCAGATTACAGTAGCTGAAAAAGAAGGTGTAGGAACTCGTGGTGGGTATTATGACGGAGTTGGAGCCCTTTGTGATATGGTGCAAAACCATTTGATGCAACTTCTTACCATTACCGCTATGGAGCCACCTGGGTCTCTTCATTCAGAAGCCATCCGCGACGAAAAAGTGAAAGTCTTGAGCTCTATTCCTATTCCCAAGGTAGAAACGATTTCCGACTCTGTTGTGAGGGCACAATATGAAGGATACCGACTCACTGACCGGGTTGACCCTGCTTCTCTTACCGAGACTTACGTCTCACTCAAACTCACCATTGATAATTGGCGCTGGGCTGGAGTCCCCTTCTACTTGCGCACAGGCAAAAGCCTTGCTACCCGGGCCAGTGAAATTGTGGTCGTATTCAAACGACCTCCTAAAGCCTTGTTCGAAGATTCACCTGGCAGCTTACAGCGCAATCGCTTACATATTCGGCTTCAGCCGGATGAAGGCGTTCATTTGACTTTCAATGCCAAAAGGCCAGGTAAAAGCGAAGTGGGATTTGTTGACATGGATTTTGCTTACAAGAGTCAATTTGGTTCCTATTCACCCGAGGCCTATGAGCGACTGCTCCATGATTTCATAATGGGAGACTCCACTCTGTTCACACGCGCGGACGAAGTGCTTCGCGCATGGGAAATCATTGATGCCATTCGCAACAACTGGAGTAACTTGCCAATGAATCTCTATCACGTAGGCAGCTGGGGGCCTACTGAGTCGGATATGATGCTGAAGCAGGAAAATAATTCTTGGGTGCCTTTAGATCCTAGATCTTAAGCACTTGCCAAAATCTCTTAAACTCTGATCCTCTACACTCCGTAGGCAATCCGTCCAATAATAAAGGTAAGCAACATCATGATGAGAACAGTTTCACATAACCAGTCTGTTCCACCACTTGTCTTCAATGGAAGCGGAGAAGCCCGATCAAGTAGCAAGGAAGCAAAAAACCAGGTGCAATAATTGGCAGGTGGTGGATACCCAATATACCACTGCCAGTACCCACGCACGCCATAAGCAAAAGGCTCCATGATCCAATCGATCATGACTGCTAAGGCGGCAACAATTAAAGCCATACTCCAGACATTACGAGCCCAAAACCAATAGCTGAGTATGAGATGTAGCCCTACAATGATGATAAACCATGCCATGGGAATGGCCCAAGGCAGGGTGCCTCCAATGAGAGGGCCAAACTGATTCGTGTAGTGATAGGCCCCAAAAGGAAAACTTGTCAGTGTTCCTATCGTCTCCAGCATGGCAGAGAATCCCATAATAATTCCCGCTGAAATCCATGTCCTGCGCCATCCTATTTTGTCAGCAGCAGCGAAGCCAATTAAAGCAGTTGCCAAGCAGATGAAGACAAAATCCCCAATAGACATACACCATAAAAAAAAGGCCTCTATCCATCCAATCCAAGCCCAGTTTCCAATACCCCAGGCTTCTACAGTCGATGGTTCTATTTTCAGCCCAAGCTTAGCAAAGCCAACACAAGCCCATATAACAAAAATGACGAGCGTCCAACGCTTGGCCCTGTTGATGATGATAGATCGTTTCTTTTTCACGATTTATGAGAGCCTCTCTTAATTTTTTCTGCTACCATTTGAGAACTTAAAATAACCAAGGGTATACCACCACCTGGATGGGTTGTGCCACCCACAAAATACAAAGATCTCCACAAGGGAGATTGAATCCTGGGTCTCATAAGAGCTGTCCACGGAGAGTGAGAAGCCCATCCATAGAGAGAACCCTCTGTTGTAACGTCCCGATTGGCAAACTCATTAGGGGTAAAAAAACTACTTTCCACAATTTGTTCTCTAATCCCCTGCAACCCACAACTCTCTAGTTTTCGGTATACCCGTTCAGCATATTCATCCTTTCTCTTATTCCACTCTGGACCTTTTGTATCTGCTGGCGCATTGACTAAAATAAAAAAGTTATCACAACCTTCTGGAGCATCCTGTTGGTCTGTGCGAGCAGTAATATTTACATATACAGTAGGATCTCTGGGAAATTGCTTCTCCTCAAATAGATCATTAAACTCTTCTTGATAATTTGAACTGAAAAAGATGTTGTGGTGACTGAGTTCTTGATACTGTTTTTTAACTCCTAGAAACATAACAAACCCTGAAAGCGACAACTCAGGCTGATTCAGATGTTTTGCTTGTCTTTCCCATCCCGAGACACGAATCCATTCGTTGTGAGCGCGTATGACATCTCCATTTACTACATAGTGTTCTGCTTGAAGGATCTCTCCGCCAGTCAATTCAACTCCTTTTTCATCTAACTTCAGAACCTGAGATCCACAACGTATAGTTACACCGGCGGCCAAACACAATTTTTCCAAAACTCTAGCTAGTTGCACCATACCGCCTTTGATATACCATCCTCCAAACTCAACCTCTACATACGGGATGACATTAAAAGTCGCAGGAGCCTTGTAAGGGCTGCTACCATTGTAAGTTGCAAAACGCTCAAAGAGCTGTCGCAACCGATGATCCTCAAACCGTCTAGCAACTTCTTGAGCTACTGAAGCAAAAGTCGCTACCTTTGGCATATGAATGAGCTTGGGCCAGTTTGCTGGGGTAAAGGCCTTCCAGAAATCTTCTGGGGGACGCATTAAGAATGCTTCACCAGATAAGTCATAAATACCCTTGGCATAGCGCATAAATGCCTGAACATCTTTGCGGCTGAAAAAATGCTTATCTTCATCTAAAACAGTTCCATCATCCCAAAAATACCGACACGTAGGCTCTACACGAACTAAATCAAGGTAATCGCGCCGTTGCTTTCCAATTGATAAAAACAACTCATCCAATACATCTGGCATCGTCAACAAGGACGGTCCCATATCCCAACGGTAGGATCCTATTCTTCGTTCAGTTAGTTTACCACCTACGGTAGCGTTCTTCTCTAAAACTGTGACCTCATAACCCTCATGTTGAAGCCTTAAAGCTGTGGCTAAGCCGCCTAAGCCAGCACCTACGACAACTATTTGCTTCTCCCTGCCTCTCATCCGCTAAACATACCACTGCCTACCCACGGTTCAATCAAGACAACAATTAGCAAAAAAAGTTGCTATTGATGATTTGCAATTTTTCGCTGACGCCATCTCAGGAACTCTTTAGCATTTCCGAAGGAAAGAGACAAGTAAGGTGCTCAAACTATTGATGATGGTAGTCATTTTCCTCAGCACAGGATTCGTCCTCATCCTTTACATCACGGAGAGACTTGGCTTCGTTTTTAAATAAGCCTAGAAAATAGCTCTTATTTTGAATTCCCATGATTGACAATCATGGAAGGTGCGATATCAATTTAGATTAACTATGTCGTCAGAACTAACGCCCGATGCCTCAGCTAAGCAAGGCTTCACCCTTCCACAACGGAGCAATGGTAAAAGTTCAGAGGTTCGAGGCACCATTGGCAATGGTGAGCACATTGCACTGCTAGAGAATTTGCACGAGCAATGGAAATTGGACCCTGATAATGTTGATGAAAAATGGCGAGCCTTCTTTGAAGGCTTCGAGTTAGGCTGTCAAACTAAGCCAGAAACTCCCAGTAGATCTGGTAATCGCCCTCAGGGCTCTGCGAATTTGCCAGATCCCTCTGCTTTGCCACATCGACTGAAACAGGCACGTATCTACAATTTGCTTTTTGCCTACAGGACACTTGGACATCGGGAAGCGCATCTCGACCCATTAGCCATTGAGAAGTCTGGTATTCCTGAACTCAAGTTGGAAAACTTCAATTTCAATACGAATGACTACGATACATACTTTCATTCAGGCACACTGGCAGGTGGCGGTGACCGCAAGCTGGGCGAAATCCTAGATATTCTCAAAGATACCTACTGCCGAACAATAGGCGTAGAGTATATGCATATTCAGGATTTCACTATCCGAAGATGGCTGCGAGACAAAATGGAAAAAACTCACAACCGACCTAACTTCCCGAAAGAGAAAAAGAAGCGCATCCTGACTCGAGTCATGGCTGCTGAACAGTTTGAGCGCTACTTGCATACTCGTTTTGTGGGACAAAAGCGTTTTTCCGTGGAAGGTGGAGAAACACTTATCCCTATGCTTGATGCGCTCATTGAGGGCTGTCCTGAACGCGGCGTTTCTCAAGTAGTCATGGGCATGGCTCACAGAGGACGTTTGAATGTCTTAGCAAATATACTTGGCAAGGATTATCACACCATCTTTGGTGAATTCTCCGAGAACCATATTCCTGAACTCAAGCTTGGTGATGGCGATGTCAAATATCACCTGGGTTACGAATCTTCTCTTATCACTAGCACCGGACATAGTGTTGGAATTAGTCTTGCGCCAAATCCCAGCCACCTCGAGGCGGTCGACCCCGTCGTTCAAGGGAAAGCTAGAGCCTGGCAACGTGTCCTTAATGATACAACTGAACGCCGCAAGGTTCTGCCCGTTCTTTTGCACGGAGATGGAGCTTTTATTGGACAAGGAATTGTAGCAGAAACTTTTAATCTTTCGCGTCTAGAAGGTTACCGAACCGGAGGCACGGTCCATATTGTTATCAATAACCAAATAGGTTTCACTACTGTTCCCAAAGATGCACGCTCAGCGCACTACTGCACTGCACTCGCAAAATCAGTTGGTGTTCCTGTTTTCCATGTCAATGGAGACGACCCTATTTCTGCCGTATACCTTATTGAGCTGGCGATGGATTTCCGTCAGCGCTTTCAGCGTGATGTTGTCATTGACCTCGTTTGCTACCGCCGCCATGGGCATAATGAAGGTGACGAACCTAATTTCACGCAACCTACTCTCTATTCTGCCATTCAGGAGCAACCTCTCACTAGTGAGAGTCTCATGAGGTCCTTAATTGAAACTGGTGTGATTCAAACTGCTGAGGCTGATGCCTACAAAGAGTCTTTTCAAAAGAAACTAAATGATGAGTTAGCTCGATCCAAAAAGGAGGTAAAAAACGTTAAGCCCTCGATGCGTGCACCAATTTCGCATCCTGACCTATTAGAGCCTGTGGACACTGCTGTCTCGAAAAAGAAAATTGAATTCATAGGCCAACAACTCACCAAAGCCCCTGAACATTTCAAGATCAATAATAAGATTCAAAAATTATTACAGCAGCGGCTTTCTATGTCAGAGGGTAAGAGCCCACTCGATTGGGCTTTCGCAGAAGCTTTAGCTTTTGGAAGTATTTTGGAAGATCAAATTTCTATCCGACTATCTGGACAAGACAGCCGTAGAGGAACCTTCAGCCAACGTCACTCCGCGCTATATGATGTGGATACTCGTGAACGCCATATCACTTTTAAAAATATTTCTAAAACCCAAGCGAGCTTTTGTGTTTACAATAGTCCCCTATCAGAGGCTGCCGTGCTCGGCTTTGATTTTGGCTACTCATTGGATTACCCGGAGATGCTATGCATCTGGGAAGCTCAATTTGGTGATTTCGCTAATGGTGCGCAAACCATCATCGACCAATACATCACAAACTCTGAATCCAAATGGGGTGTTACCTCCGGTATCACCTTATTCTTACCCCATGGCTATCACGGTCAGGGTCCAGAACATTCCAGTGCCAGGCTAGAACGCTTCTTACAGATGTGCGCCGAAGATAATATACAAGTTGCCTATTGCTCGACTCCTGCTAATCACTTTCACATTTTGCGTCGCCAGGCACTACGCCAAAAGACTCTTCGGAAGCCTCTAATCATTATGACTCCCAAAGGCTTGCTAAGAGATAAACGTTGTACGTCTTCTGTCCAAGATCTCACAGACGGCACCTTTCAGGAAATCCTGCCTGACCCAGAGATGAAAAAGGGAGCCAAAAGAGTTATACTATGTAGTGGGAAAGTCTATTACGATTTAGACGATCACCGTAAAAAGAACAAAATAACAGACACCGCTATCTTGCGCATAGAACAATTATACCCTCTGCATGAAAAAAATCTGAAGACTGCTCTCGGACCCCATTTGAGCACAGTAGAGCATATGATTTGGTGCCAAGAAGAATCGCAAAATATGGGTTCTTGGTTCTACATTGAGCCCAGACTCCGTCATTTATTTGAGCGTTCTATTACCTATGCTGGAAGAGACGCATCCGCTAGCCCGGCTACCGGGGCTTTAGCCATCCACGAACTCGAACAAGAAGATCTTATCAATCAAGCCTTTACACTAAAATAGATTCTTAAAACCAATCAGATTTATAGTTATGCCATTCGAAGTTAAAGTCCCCACAATCGGTGAATCCATAAGCACAGGCACCATAGGAGCCTGGCGCAAAAAGAACGGTGAATTTGTTAAAGATGGAGATATTCTTTTTGAAATAGAAACAGATAAGGTGACCTCTGAAGTTTATGCTGAAAATTCAGGTGTCCTAGAACACCTCTTCGAAGAAGGCACTGAAGTAGAAATTGGTGCGGTAGTCGCGCGTATAGATGAAACAAAGCAGCCATCTATTAAAAACGGTAGTGAAACCTCAGCTAGTGCTCAAAATGGTAGTTCTTCTAAAAAGGAAAAAGTTCCTCCTGAGCCCATTTCATCTCCCGTTAATAAGGCCCAAGAACCCACTAGCAACTTATCGGAGACATTATCACCTGCTGTTCGCCATTTGATCACAGAAAATCATTTAGATCCTCTGGCCATAGAAGGCTCAGGCAAAGATGGTCGCATCCTCAAGGCAGATGTTCTCCAGCATCTAGAAACCCTCAAATCCGGTAAATCTATAGCTTTGCCCACAGCTACTAGCGCGTTTATCAAACCCAAACTGGATAAGTTAGTGAGCAGCCCTCGTTCAACTAGGCGCCGCATGTCGCAATTGCGCCGCAAGATTGCTGATCGTTTAGTGACCGCGCAACAAGAAGCTGCTATGCTAACGACTTTCAATGAAGTCGATATGACCAACGTCATGGCTACTCGCAAGCAATTCCAAGAGCGTTTCGTTAACAAGCATGGTGTGAAGCTGGGCTTTATGTCTTTCTTTGTTAAAGCAGCGGTCTATGCATTACAAAGTGTACCAGGCGTTAACTCTCAAATCGATGGAGAGGAAGTTGTGCAAAACCATTACTTTGATATAGGAGTTGCTATTTCTACTGAAAAAGGACTCCTTGTGCCAGTTCTAAGAGACTGCGAAGCCAAATCATTAGCGACATTAGAGCAAGACATCATTGGTTATGCTAAGAAAGCACGTGATAGTAAAATTACGCTTAATGATTTGGAAGGTGGTGTTTTTACAATTACTAATGGAGGTGTTTTTGGTTCGATGATGTCGACTCCCATTTTGAACGCTCCTCAGTGCGCTATTCTAGGCATGCATGCCATTAATGAAAGACCTGTAGCAATAAATGGGCAAGTTGTTATTCGCCCTATGATGTATCTGGCCCTAAGCTATGACCATCGGCTGGTTGATGGCAAAGAAGCAGTAACTTTCCTTGTTCGCATTAAGGAATTCATAGAAAATCCAACAGTAGGATTACTGGATTTCTAAAACGCCTTTTATACCCTGCACAGAATCATCTGAATTTATCATGTCTAATATTAATCACGATCTAATTATCATAGGTGCGGGCCCCGCAGGCTATGTTGCTGCTATCCGCGCTGCTCAACTTGGCTTCAATACGGCGCTGGTTGAAAAAGATAAAACACTAGGAGGAACCTGTCTGAATGTAGGTTGCATCCCCAGTAAGGCGTTACTGGCCTCCAGCGAACACTTCCACTTTGCTCAGACTCGCTTTGCCAGCCATGGCATCATAGCCAAAGACCTCAAGCTAGATCTTGCCGCCATGATTAGCCGCAAGGATAAAGTAGTGACCACCCTCACCAAGGGTATTGACTTCCTTATCAAGAAAAACAAAATTACTCGCTATTTAGGAACAGGCTCATTGGTCGATAGTGACTGCGTCTCTGTTAAAGATAGCTCGGGTAGCACTAAACGCATCTATGGTAAGCACCTAATCCTTGCATCTGGGAGTGTTCCTATTGAATTGCCTTTCCTACCTTTTGATGGCAAGACCGTTCTCAACAGCACTCACGCATTGAGCTTACCTCAAGTTCCTAAATCTCTTATTGTCATCGGCGCTGGAGCCATAGGACTAGAGCTCGGCTCGGTATGGTCGCGCTTAGGTTCAGAAGTCACAGTGGTTGAGTTTCTCCCTAAAATTGCACCAGGTTTTGATGAAGAACTTGCCAAAGGGCTACAGAAATCACTTACCAAGCAAGGCTTAAAATTTCATCTAGATACTAAAGTCGAGTCTGCTGAGATCACAAATAAGCAAGCCACACTCAAAGCCATTCAAAAAGGAAAAAATGTTGAGTTTGCTGCTGAAAAAGTTCTCGTTGGTGTAGGGCGTCGCCCGTACACAGATGACCTAAACCTGGATGGTGTCGGCATCGAGATGACCGAACGAAAGCGCATTAAGACAAATGATTACTGGCAGACAAATATTCCCTCCATCTATGCTATCGGAGATTGTATTGATGGTCCTATGTTAGCCCATAAAGCTGAAGACGAAGGTGTAGCCGTAGTTGAGCATATAGCCGGTAAAGGTGGGCATGTGAACTATCACGCTGTTCCTGGGGTAGTATATACTCACCCTGAGGCAGCTAGTACGGGTCTCACAGAAGAGCAAGCCAATGAACAACGCATAGAATACAAGGTGGGCAAATTTAATTTCCAAGCCAATGGCCGAGCATTAGCCGTTGATCAAACAGACGGCTTTGCCAAGGTCATTGCCTGTTCCAAGACTGACCGAGTGCTTGGTGCTCATATCATTGGATATGGGGCATCAGAATTAATCGCTGAAGCAGTTACTCTCATCGAATTTGGTGGAAGTGCCGAAGACCTCGCCAGAACAGTCCATGCTCACCCCACGATGAGCGAAACAGTTAAGGAAGCGGCTCTAAGTGTGGATGGCCGTATGATACATGGTTAGTTTTTCCCGTCTGAGATATAGCCATCAATTTACTTTGCAATAGCTAGAGCCGCCAGATAGCTCCGAAACACGATCCCTGCGCAAATTGCTAAATTTTTAGGATCAAAGCACGAATAAAGTGATGGGATGATTTGGACTTTTAAAATGATATGCATGCGCATAAATTTTCCATGCAACCCACTCTCTCGTTTGGTTCTAAACTTTCGGCTTAATCTTTTGCAAATAGTTTGGATTGATTTATATCAATTATCGATAGATTTGTTTTTCAAAATAAATTTGTTGGAGGATATAAACTATTTCCGGAAGTCTTTTAGGTGAAATCAATGCGCCCTATCTGTGCTTTTACCATTGCTATCGGTGCACAAGCTCAAACTCAGGCGAACTTGTTGAGAAGAACATTTGATACCTTTCATAGTGACATTCCTTTCATAATCCTCCGTGATGAAGATTTTGTTATTTTCACGGGCCAGGAAAAATTCCAGCGAGTGTGCGAGATCATTGGGTTGCGAGCTTTGGCGGGTTTCTTTCTTTCATTTTACTTTGAAAAAGTCTTGCACATGGACTCCGATATGGTGGTGTTTAACCGCCTAGAAGCTCTTTTAGAAACAGAAAAAGACGTGATTCTAACGCATGATATTCCAGGTTGTACCATGGGACCAATCGATTGTCCCAAGATCAACTCAGGAGTTGTTCTGGCCAAAGATCCCGATTTCTGGCTGCAATGGGCAGCATCAATTTACAGCATTGCTTTTCCTATGCTTAATACCATTGGCGATCAATTTGCTTTGCGGCTTATGGCAAAGAATGGCTCCTATAGTCTCCTGGACGAAATAGAGCAACGCGTCAGTTATAACAATGTGGCATTAAGTGCACCGGGCGATTATTTAGTTCGCGACCAGAAGGTTTGGCATGGAGATTACGAATTAAAAGCATATCATTGGGCAGGACAACCAACGCGTGACTTGTCTGTGTTTCCCGATGACATCATCAATTATGTTGGAAACTTGAGAGGAGATAAGACAAAAGTGAAACGCGATAATGATTTAAGTAAAGCTCTATTTGATTCGGCCAGAGATTATTTCTTTCATAAATTCAAGGACTTCATGGCAAATTTACCCATTATGGCGCATGGGGACAAATGGCTGGAGTATTATTACAAGCTAACTCCAGGAATTATGTGGAGTTTTGCTCCCAAAGGCTTGGAAGCATTTAGAAAAGAGCCGGATGGAAATCTAGAGAGAAGAGTAGAGCCGGAAGGCAATTATCACTATTATGTAGATCCCGTTCTTCTAAATAATAGCGAGAGACTTTCGAATTCTAACCAAAATGCCTTTTAACCGGAATGCTACACTAGAGACTTAGAGGTTTTGCGAAGATCCATTTCTTATTCGAAGTATGGGTAATAAAAGACAGAAGTATCGCTTAGACCATCTGATACAATAACTTCGAATGACTCAGACCAAATAGAGGGACCAAGGAATGGCGTGAGAGGATCCGGCGTATAAATCACCGCATCACCTACTATCTCTAATGTCCCAACAACTCCGTAGTTGTCTGGAAAAGTAATGGCTTGTTTTATGAATAAGCGTTCGGGCCCATCTAGATCTTCTATGCCTTCAAGTGGAAATAGAATTTTCGGTAATAGGTCGTTATAGGTCGGAGTTGGAGCGCCAGCACCTGGGTTGATTGGATAAGGCGCTTTGTTGATTAAAATTCCGCTGATTTTGGCGTTATTGACTGTGGCAGAAAAATCAATGTCTAATATGCCGTCTCCAGCTACATAAACATTTTCTACTTCTATATCGAATGCATTGTTTTTACCAGCTTCTGCAAAGAGATCTAAATCATCCACAACAAGCCCATTTTCTACTGTTATATCAAAAATACGTTTCCCTGGTGCATCAAAAAATATTTCTGCCAAAAATAGTTTTACAAAATACTGTCCTCTACCAGTGTTTATCTGATAAGAGAAATCGCGTCCAAAGCGTTCCCTTTGATAAACCCTATCAGGGGCGCTTCCGTTAAAATCTGGAACATGGCTGATTCTATACCTGTAACTATTCCCTATAAATGAACGATCGGATTGGAACTCCCCACTACTTGAATTACTTCCAGAATTTACAGCAAAGATTGTTGATGTGGCAGGCGTATTTAGCATTGCGATATCGGTACGGAAATCTTGAATCTCAACGCTAATCAATTGATTGGCATCGTGACTTGTTACAGCGGTTCCTGCGTAAACAAAATCTGTCATTGCAACTTCTAATGACGCAACTAAAAAGACCCCACGGTCGTCAAAAAATCCACCTTGGTTGCTTGATACTAGAAAACAAAAGATGTTACCCACTCTCTCAATTTTCAAAAATAATTGATTTCCTTCAAGATCAAGACCATAGACCCAATTAAAATCCTTTGCTAACACGCCTTTGGTATCTCTCCACTGAATACGCAACCCATTGTTACCGGTATTACAGAAGAAAACATATGGGCTATCTGGATCTAGGGTCTCGCGGATCATGACGCCTGACTTTGCCCATGGATGAACCCCAGAATAAGGAAGCAATCCACTAATATTTCCAGTTTCTACTGAAAAATTATCGATGGTAGGCTGGTAAAGGAAATGGAATTGATCGGAACGTTCCCATATATCCTGACCAGCAGCATGGATGACGAATAGATGGCTGTTGCTATCGTATGTTGTAGAGCCAGAAAGAGCTGGATTACCAATGTCAGTCGAAAGCCAGCCGGAAGGTAGTTCAGCTAGACCCATGGCTGAGCACAACATTGTTGTCAAAAGACTTACCCCTACTTTTTTAACGATATTGAATGAATTACTCATAGATCTATCAGATAGTTAGAGTTATATTATTGCAAGTGTAATTAAATGATTAGGTTCGTCAAATCCTATCGCATCATGAGAAAAAATGATTACCAGTAAAAGGCATCAATCGAGGCTTTGCTGTTTTAGATAGTGAAGTATAGGCCCTATTTGTACACCGCCTTATTATACACAAGAAGCTTAAAATACTAAACAAGATCTTGGCACTAGCTTTGAACCCATAGAGTTATTAGTCGTGAGAGTGACTTGCATTTATATTGGCGAAATCTTTCTCATTAATAATTTTGTATTCAAGAGAAAAATTTACTGACCCTGCCCGATGAATTAACGCCGGTTAAATCGGTTAGTCTGTCCTTTGTTTGCAAGTCAACATTCCAGTAATCAAGCAAAGGATACTTGGCGAAAGTTTCTCATGTTTGTAACTCAAATTTAGCTAGCGGATTTCAACTAGCTATCACGCTGCAGCTATACATTGAGCAACGCCTTACACTATGAAGAGAATCAGAAAACCTTCAATTTCTATGACATCGTTCACACTAAACAGGACATCCGTATAAATCCGTGAAACTCTCGTTCTACAACACGCTGAGCCGAAAAAATGAAGTGATTCAACGAGGTTTTACCTCTGAAGCACTGCGCTATCTCTTGCTTTCTGGACACTACCGCAAACCACTCAATTTCACTTGGGAATCACTTGCCACATCCACTCACTCCCTCGAACGTATCCTTGAATACACTAAGAATGTCGATACTCAAGCAATAGAGCATATTAACTATGCTTCTATGGAAACATCTGTTTTCAGGCCCACACTTGATGCGCTTTGCGATGATCTCAACACTCCAAAAGCTCTCGGAGCCCTCAATAGCGCCCTCAGAAATCTGAAAGGTAGCGATAGCAGCAAAGATAAGGCAGTTCGGCGAGATCTCGCACGAGTACTACTACTGCTGGGACTTCCCTCCCAATCAAAGAAGAGAGCTCCCGAATCCACTGCTCCGCCCGAGATCAAAGCCTTAGCACGCCAACGTGAAGAGGCTCGAAATGTGAGTAATTGGCAAGAAGCGGATAAGCTACGAGAGACCTTACGTGAAAAAGGTTGGGAAGTTCGAGATAGCACGAGCGGCTACGATTTGGTACTAGTGGAAATCGAGTCATGAATACCGTTTGCCGTAATCGGCTCCGGCTACCTGTAAAACGCATTTGGGATGGAAAACATTGGAGTGGCTATAGACCTGTTCCTTCGTCAATTTCTTGGTCTGATCTGCATTCATACACATGATGCCGTTGCTGTCGTCACATCTAGCCCTTTGCTTAAATCAAATTCCCGATTTTTGGCCTCGGCATCACAAGCATTGCTTTCGTCTGCTCAAGAAAGTGTTTGATCTGCTTGACTTTCGCAGACACTGACCTCTCATCAATTCATTAACTGATGAAGAGATGCATAAAGTTATGCAAAATAAAACTCACTTTAAACAACTTATCGAGAAAAAAACAAAAGCCATTACTTCTCAACAAATCCTGTGGAATCATTTTCTTGAAAAAGGGTTTCAATCCCAAATAGACCAATCTATTCTCAAAATAATTATCCAAGAATTCAGCAGCTCCTCAAGCTGCTGAACGTTTCTTAGATCTGATGCTTAAGTATAATGCCGATACCCAAGAAACCTGGAAAAGACTCTCTGAGAATGCTTCGCTGCTGGATGTTGATTTTCAGAACTATCTCAAGGCTTTAGAAGTGTTTTTAAGTCATCCACAAACTCAAAATTGCAAAACTTCCTTCGCTAAAGTTATGGGTTACATGGCATGTCCAAGCGAAGCCTCGCTATTTCCTGAAGAATACTCTCAGATAGTGAAAAGTATGTTGGATCAGTTTGGATTTGCTAACGAGTAAGCGCTCTCATTATCTCTTTACACTACCCATATGGCTTGTCTTGATGCCTCGCCAATTGATCTCTGGTAAATCAATAGAAACAAGTGATTTTTCGGCTATTTAAATTTTCTGTCTAAGTGGCACGCCCGGCAGGATTTGAACCTGCGACCAATGGATTAGAAATCCACTGCTCTATCCACTGAGCTACGGGCGCAAAATATTCACGCTCTTAAACTTATGAAAATGCTCGTAGACTAAATCTCAATTCGCTATCCACAATGGAACAGTTTTGAGATTACACTAAGACCTTGATAACATGTCTTCTTTACAGCATTCATTTGTTTATTGATTTATAATCTAAGAATAAGTGATGCAGCCTAGTAATTTTAAATGATTTGGCAAGTCACTATCCATTGAGAAAAATTTATATAGAATGAATCTGCTCTAAATGCTTAGATTAACTTTTTCTTGAATTTAGTCCAATCTTTAAGAAAGAGCACTAAGCTATCATATGAAAAAATGAGAATTTCAAAGAGTCAAAACCTCGGGCACCCTGAAGTAATAGGCTGAGAAGCCAAGTGCATATCAAGAATTGCATTAATAGAATGACAACGTTATCTTTAACCACGTAACCTTAATATACATTAAGCTGAGATGAAAACCGAGTCATACAAGAAAGGGTTCAAGATTGCCTTTGTTTTACTTTTTAGCGGCTGCACTTAAACGGGGGCAGTATACTGCCATACATACTTTGTTTAAAAAAGTTATGCTCTAATGAATAAAATTGGTCATTCGTATCATACATTTATTTATAAATAGAAGAAGCTTTTGGCAGCGTTTCTAAGTACTAAGGACTGAAAAACTTGGTTTTCGCATTACCGCAACTTTTTGCTTTCCAATTGAATAAGAGGTCCGTTCAATTCTTGGTATGTCAGCAGAACTTATCGATGGAAGAAAAATAGCTTCCGAGATTCATAATGAAACAAAAGATCGGGTTGAAATCCTTTTATCTCGGGAGATTAAACCAGCTATTTGCTTTATCAGGGTAGGAGAAGACCCCGCATCGCGTGCTTATGTAAACATGAAGGATAAAAAGGCAGCAGAACTGGGAATTATCGCCCGAACACTTGTGCTACCTGAGGATACCAGTCAAGAAGAACTCCTTAAGAAAGTTGCTGCCCTTAATGCGGATATTTCCACTCATGGGATTTTAGTTCAAGCTCCTCTCCCTTTACACATTAGTGAAACTATTATCTTCTCCAGTGTTTCACCGGAGAAAGATGTGGATGGGTTTCATCCTATAAATGTTGGTAAGCTCCTGCTAGGAGATACTTCTGGTTTTCGCTCTTGCACACCAGCTGGAGTCTGTGAATTACTGGCCCGCAGCAACATAGATCCTCAGGGTAAGCATGTCGTGATCCTTGGAAGAGGAAATATCGTGGGCAAACCTTTAGCTGCTATGTTATGTCAGAAAGCTGATGGAGCAAATGCTACTATTACATTATGTCATTCTCGGACGCAAAATGTTAGCGATTACACCCTGCAGGCTGACATCATAGTGGCTGCTATGGGACAAGCAGAATTCCTTAAACCTGATATGATTAAGACTGGCTCAATTGTAATCGATGTTGGAGTAAACCGTGTGGAAGACTCTTCCCTGCCCAAAGGCTATCGCTTGGTAGGTGACATCGATTTTGATGGAGTGTGCCAGACCGCAAGTTATGTCACTCCAAATCCCGGCGGAGTAGGCCCTATGACTATAGCTATGCTAATGGCGAATACAGTGAGAGCCGCAGAAATGCAAAATCCAGATCTCTAATCAAGACCTTATTATCACCCTGATCCAATAAGTCTCTCTAAGATCTATTTGATAGCTTGAGTTAAAACTAGGTTTACCCTAGTAACTTCTCAACGCCAGCGGCATCGCCACAGGCTCTACAATTAGCAGAAGTCAATCTTGGCGCCGAATTCACACCTTTATTGTCCCATTGAACGATAAATTTTGAGAACTCTGCGTCTGATTGCACTCGCGAATTCTTACAAACGATTGCTCCAGCCTCTTTCTTACCACACTTTTCACAGTGCAGGATGTATGTTGTTTTTTCTACTTTTTTAAGCATTGATCTCTATTCCTATCTATTCATGTCTTTTAATGGTCGCCCTTTAATCGCAAACATTGGTCTAGCGTATCTATTTCATCGGCTTTTTTATCCAACCTCAGGCGATGAATGCGCGGAAATCTCAAAGACAGTCCCGAGTCATGTCTCTTGCTCGACTGGATCGAATCAAAAGCAATCTCGACCACTATCCTGGGCTCAACCTTATGATATCTGCCTTTTGACACCTCAATTGTTAGCCCTTTGAAAACCTCCGTCATTTCTTCCAATTCTTGATTGGATAGACCTGAATAAGCTTTACCAATAGTTAACAATTCTTCATTTCGTCCTTTAACCGCAAAAGTGTAGTCAGAAAGATATTCTTTTCGTTTGCCGTGGCCCTGTTCAACAGCTATGACCACAGCATCAATAGTTGCATAGGCTTTCTTCAGTTTTAACCATTGCATTCCCCTTCTTCCTGGAGAGTAATTACTTTCCGGATTCTTAAGGATTAGCCCTTCATTTCCAACTCTTCGGGCTCTGCAGAACAGCTCCTCTATTTTCTGAGTAGATTCTGCTAATTGATAATGCAATATCCTTAAGTGACTGGAATTTTGATCGGATAAAAGCGCCTGTAGAGCAATTTGTCTCTTGCGCCATGAGTTATAAATAAGCATTTCTTCACCCCTTTTCATGCAATCGAATGCGAAGTAACAGACTGGTATATCTTCCTCTAAAAAGAGGTCTATTTCCTTGCGACCAAGCCGCTTTTGTAATGAGGCAAATGGAAGAGCTTTTTCATCTTGAAAGGCCACTAATTCACCATCCAAGACACAATCCTCTTTTAAACTTAAAGCTGCCTCTAGGATCTCTGAAAACATGGTATTTATGCGGTTTAAATCTCTAGAGAATAATTGAATTTCATTTCCTTTTCTATGTAATTGACACCGGATACCATCCATTTTGTCTTCTGCATACCATCGACCTTGACTTCGTGTCATTAATGCTTCCGCGTCTTTTTCAGGACTAGCGAGCATAGGCTTTATGGGTGAGAAATAAGAAAGTTTGATTCGATCTAGTGTTGCCTTGTGCGCATGGATTGCCGTTTGACCAAGATCTCCTAAGAGCATAGAAGCATCCTTGATACTATCAGCAGGGTAAGAAAAAGCCTTACCAATAGCTTCCTCAATTACACCCTCTTTAACTCCCGCTCTTAGATCACCAGTTATAAATTTAGCGACCCATTTAATTTCTGTAGGCTCTAAGTCTAGAAATAGGGCCTGTAAATACTTCAATTTCTGACCAGGGTTACGAGCATCCGCTAGGAGAGATAAAGACTCATCAAGCTCTATTAAACTAAAATGAGATCCTGGCTGAGTATATCCCTGTAAGAGCTCCTCGAAGGCGGAGCCCGTATCTTGGTGCCTGAGATATACCTCTCTGATTTCTCCTTTGTTCCGGCCCGCTACCTGAGATACCACTCTCCTTAGCAAAGCAATGCCAACATTTAATTTTTTCTGGTTATTCTGAGGAAAAGCTCTACCTGAGAGATAATTAACAGCCAGTGATAGCTTTCTCTCACCCGTTTCCTTGGCAACTAGATCTAAGAAATATTTGGATATCATTTCCACCTTTGAGATAACTCCTGTAATCCTGCTACATTCATCGAGAAGTCTTGCTAACTGTTGTAACTCCCTATTAGGTTGAAGGATTGCTTCGCCACCCTTCGCTAGCTGAGGAGTTTTTGTCTGCTGCAATAAATCAAACTCTAGTTGGTTATCTCCTGTTAGAGCCCAAGCCTCAAAGCCTAAGTTTCGTAAATGAAGCGCAAATTCTTTTGCACTCCCATGAACAGTATAAACTTTTTTAGGCTTAACTAATTCAACATATCGAACTAAGTCATTGAAATCAGCATGATCAGAGAGGGGAAAAACGGCATCACATTGATAACGAAAAACAGCTCCTGGATTTAAAGCCCAGCCCGTAATAGCAGCTGTGACGCGATTACTAATTTTTTGTAGTGCCGAACTCCTATTAGCATTGGGAGGAAAAAGCAAAACCTTGCCAGATAGGGACTCGCCTGAGAACTTTGCATAAGGAGGAAACTTGACTCCCAGCTTTTTGTAAATCTCTGTCATACGATAAATGCTTGAATGCAATACAATTGGAAGCTCTGCTTGACTCAGGCAACTAAGTAACTCTTGGCTTTTACCTAGTGAATAACCAAATAATACGGGCACTTTGTTGTCTTCTACAGCCTCTATGCAGA
The DNA here is from genome assembly GCA_039192515.1 of Verrucomicrobiota bacterium. Taxonomy (NCBI): domain Bacteria; kingdom Pseudomonadati; phylum Verrucomicrobiota; species Verrucomicrobiota bacterium. Next base: position 23,578 of record JBCCXA010000033.1, read on the forward strand.
ACTTGATGATATCTGCCATCACCTCCTGACTTGGGGGAAATATATATTGAGGCAACCCATAAGTTGTCTCCATGATTAACACATCAGCGGGGACTGGCTGACAAGGCTCCGAAGACAATCCATCACGTAGCTTGAAATCTCCTGAATATAGTAAACTTCCGAGTTCACTTTTTAATAGTAGCTGAGCAGAACCTAAAATATGGCCTGCAGGATAGAGCTGCAATTCAGTTCCAGTCTCCAGCAAGTGATGTTGGTGATAAGGAAGCTCTACGGATTCCTTTAGGCCAGATAATCGAGCTCGCATCAGTCTACCAGTCCACTGAGATGTAATGACTTTCTGATGCCTAGCCATATGATCAAAGTGCGCATGCGAAATAAATGAGCACTTTTGCGGGATACGAGCATCCAACCATAGATCGATCTGAGGCAATAAAATACCGTGAGGAAATTGCTGAATTTTCCAATCGTTAGCCATTTTAGTAGACCGTATTATAATCATTAAAAGTGACGCGCACAAATCTACTTACTAATTGGTTTGAAAAGCAGGGATGGAAGCCCTTTCCTTTTCAAAAACAAACCTGGAAAGCCTACTTAGAGGGCAAGAGTGGACTTCTGCACGCGCCAACAGGTTTAGGTAAAACCTATGCAGTTCTTGGTGGTCCTTTATTAGATCACCTTAATCATGAAGCGAACGGCTTGAAGCTTGAAGGGCTGCTAATTCTCTGGATAACTCCATTAAGAGCTCTTGCTAATGATACACTAAAGTCCATTCAAAAACCAATCGACGACTTAAAGATAGCTTGGAATTTAGGCGCTAGACACGGAGATGTTTCCGCTTACTCACGCAAAAAGCAGCGTGAAAAATACCCCTCTATCCTCATTATCACCCCAGAATCTCTTAGCCTTCTATTTACTTACCCTGAAACGCGAGAAAGATTCAAATTCTTGCAGTGTGTCGTTGTCGATGAATGGCATGAACTTCTTGGCACCAAGCGCGGCGTTCAAACGGAGTTAGCCCTTGCCAGACTTAGAGCTTGGAACACCTCTCTGAGAATCTGGGGTTTGTCAGCCACTCTAGGTAACATTCAGCAAGCCATGCGAATCCTCTTAGGCAAACAGCACGCTAATCATAGTCAGATAATTTCGGGTAAACTAAATAAGAAAATACAAATATCTACGATCATACCACCTGAGATTGAAAATTTCCCTTGGTCTGGTCACTTGGGCCTAAAACTAGTCCCACAGGTTGTAGAGCAACTTAATGATGTAAAATCCACACTCCTCTTCACGAATACCAGATCACAAACAGAACTTTGGTACCAAGGCATTCTCAAAGAGCGACCAGAGTGGAAAGAGAAGATTGCTTTACACCATGGGTCCATTGACCGTGAAATGCGTCTGGAAGTTGAAAGAAAATTAAAAGAGGGAGAACTTAAAGTGGTTGTTTGCACCTCTAGCTTAGATCTTGGAGTCGATTTCACACCTGTTGATCAAGTGATTCAAGTTGGCTCACCTAAGGGTATCGCCAGGCTTATGCAGCGGGCAGGGCGCTCTGGACATCAACCGGGTCAAACAAGCCGCATTATAGGAGTCCCCACGAACGCTTTTGAGTTGATTGAATTTTCGGCTGCAAGATCCGCATTAAAGGCCAATCAAATAGAAAGCAGAATTCCTTGTCTTAACCCACTTGATGTCCTCTTGCAACATATCAACACCATTGCATTAGAAGGCAAAACTGCTCTTCTTGAACTCCAAAGTGAGGTGTTATCCACTTATTCCTTCAGTCAATTGAGCGAGCAACAATGGCAATGGGCCGTGGACTTTGTTAGCAACGGAGGTAAAGTTCTCAAGGCCTACCCGCAGTACAGAAAAGTTGTGATAGATGCAAAAGGAATTCTATCAATTAACTCTTCCCCTTTGGCCAGAATGCATCGCATGTCCATTGGTACCATTACTGGGAGTAGTGAAGTGCTAGTCAAATTCATCTCGGGTAAAACACTAGGCAGTGTTGAAGAATATTTTATTAGCAAATTAAAACCTAATGACAGTTTTCAATTTGCAGGTAAAAAACTTCAACTGATACGCTTTCGCGATATGACTGCTTACGTAAGACTTGCTACAAGACGCTCGGGACATACGCCAAGTTGGCAGGGAGGTCGTGCTCCGCTTTCTTCAGAACTTGCCGAAGCTGTCAGTAAGAAAATTATTGAAAAAAATTCAAGAGATCCTGAAATGCTGGCAGTTGCGCCTATTCTATCTATTCAAGAATCAGAGTCTCGTATTCCTCACAATGGATGTCTTCTAGTCGAATCCACTAAATTGCCTCGCCAATTTCATATCAGCTTTTACCCTTTCGCAGGTCGCCTAGTTAATCAAGGGTTATCCTCTCTCATAGCTTATCGACTCACTAAAAATCACAAAACTACCCTAAAAACCGCTGCAAATGACTATGGCTTTTCACTACAGACGTCTAATAAAATTGAGTTTCATGAACTCATGATTCGTCACTTAATCTCTAGGGAATCGTTGCTCGATGACTTATTAGCTTGCATGAATGCTACAGAATTGGCGAGAAGACAGTTTCGCGACATCGCGAGTATAGCTGGATTAATCATCAAAGGCTATCCCGGACAGAGAAAGAAGATGAGACAATTACAATCATCCTCTACTCTACTCTATGACATGTTTCAGAATTACGATCCTAAAAACCTACTTCTTCAGCAATCGCAAAGAGAAATATTAGAAGGACAACTTGAATTCACCCGCTTAAGCAAAACCTTGGAAAGACTTGAGAAAATTCCTGTGCGGTATCAAGTAACAGAAAGACTCACCCCTATGGCTTTTCCTCTTTGGGCGGAAATTCTACACACGGAAGTATCTTCAGAAACATGGCACGACCGTATACAAGAAATGGTTTCTAAGCTAGAAGATGATTCAAATAAGCTGCTAAGTACCATATAAAATCAGTGGATTAGATGCATAGCCTCAGCTTACAGAACCAAACACTTATTCTTTATCCTGAAGGAGCAATCTTTTGGCAAAAACAAAAGGCACTACTTATCAGTGACTTACACCTTGGTAAATCAGCTGTCTTTCGTGCGAGAGGTATTCCGGTGCCTGAAGGAAGTGACCCATATGACCTAGAAAGATTAACCACTCTCTTGAAAAAAACTAGACCTCAAAAACTCATTATTTTAGGAGATTTATTTCATGCTAAAGAAAGCGCTTCAGCCCCCACTATTATGAATTTTTCCAATTGGAAAAAAGAACATAACAGATTAGAAATAATGCTTATTGAAGGTAATCATGATCGATCTTGCCGTGATCTCCCCGTAAAATGGAACATAGAATTAATGAAAAACAGCTTCTCCATTGAACCCTTTCTGCTATCTCATCAACCGCAAAACCAAATAGGTTTATACAACATTGCTGGTCACATTCACCCTAGTATCAAAGTCAAAGACAGGGGCCATAGAACTACACGAATCCCTTGCTTCTATTTTGGAGAACAAAGCGCCTTATTACCCTCATTTGGCTCATTTACAGGCCATTATACAATCCAGCCAGAACCTAACTCTCAAATCTTTGGAATTGTTGATAACCAGATTCTACACCTACCTCAAAAAGTTTGGTTCTCATAAGATAGCTCACGCTTTTTGGTTAAGAACATCATTAGATAGTGCAAAGATCCTCAAGGGCTCTTTCTTTCCTTTGACTTCTGTTGGAGGCATCTCTTCACCTTCAAATAGATGCATGACTTCATCATAAACAGCCTTTGAAACGAGCAATTCACGGCCCAAGGCTTTACAGAGTCCTTCTATCCTAGATGCCGTGTTTACGGGGTCTCCAATAACCGTATACTCCATCTGTAATTGTTCCCCAATGTTTCCAGCCACAACTTCTCCTGTGTGTAAACCAATTCCTATCCTTATAGGTAGTAACCCTTTTTTAGTCCAACGCTCATTCAATTTCTCTAACCTTGAAAACATGCTAAAAGCGGCCTTAACCGCACGAATAGAGTCTCCACCCGCTTGGGGGTCAGCATGTGGAGTCCCAAACGTAGCCATCACTGCATCACCAATATATTTATCAAGTGTGCCACCGTGATCAAAAACGGCTTGCGTCATCTCAGCACGAAAATCCCTCAACCAATCGACCAAAGATTCAACTTCAAGGTTTTCACTAAATCGTGTGAATCCTCTGATATCTAAAAAAAGGATGGTCACTTTTTGTCGACGAGCCTGACGAACCTCCTCAGGATGTTGTGTAATATCCTCTACAATTGAAGGTGAAAAGTAGCGAGCTAGCACGGTGCGTTTTGCCTCAGCCTCACCTATTCGGGCAATCATATGTAGCGATTGGCGTATCGAAAAAGCAACTGCTAGAGCAAGGCCAATAAATACCACTGGCCTACTAAAGAGAACATCAGATGCTACGAGACCTTCTCCCATAATGTATGTTCGCCAGTTATTTGTGGATTGATATCCGACCACCCAAGTCCAAATCACAAATCCAGCATAGGCTAAGAGGACAAAAGCTAAGGCAGATATTACCAGCTTCATCCTGTATTGAAGCACCGGTGCGATGATAACAAGAGAGAAGAAATAAAGCGTTGGATTCTTCAAAGCAAATGCTGGAGCGTCAGCAGATTTATATCCGGTCCAAAATGCGATGATAAGTGTCACCACACAAACATCCACAAAAATAACCAGAATTCGAAAGGCCTGTTTAGTTCTTGAACCGCTATTGGCCAGAGCAAAAGTGTGGGTACCAGTTAATCCAAAATAGATAGCAAAAGCAGAAAGATTGACAATAATTCCAGCAGGCACCCCTGCTTGGATCACAATAACTAAGGTCGGTCCTAATGCAAGAAACCCGAAAATGTAACGGACGAAATTAGTAATTTTCTCCCCTCTTAACTCTTCTTCACGGAGAATTCGCTTAGCAGTTTTGCTCAGTTCAACTCTTTTAAAAATAGGCCCCATGAAAGCACCTATCCAATTGCTTACCTTCCTTTGGAATTGCATGACAAACTCCTTTAACATATAAGGCGGCACTTATCCAGTATAGATAAAGGCGTTATAGTCTATTAGTTATAAGATAACCGGACTAAAGCTTGAGCTAGGCTTCAACAAACAAAACCAAAATTTAGATAGCTGCAGCGGTTGGCACTTCTTCCGATTCATTAGAAGGTTCTACCCACTTGTTGTGTTCTTTAATCAAATCAACAAGTCGATCAACGGCCTCATCTTCAGGTATATTAAACTTCACAGGAGTCTTCCCAACATAGAGATTAATTCTCCTAGGAGCGCCTCCCACGTAGCCAAAGTCAGCATCTGCCATTTCACCTGGGCCATTAACAATGCAACCCATCACAGCAATGCGTACCCCTTTTAGGTGATCGGTTGCAGCTTTAATACGTGCCGTTGTCGTTTGCAAGTCGAAGAGAGTTCTACCACAGGAAGGACAAGCGACATAATCTGTTTTAAAGATACGATTTCCACTCGCTTGCAAAATATTGTAACCCAATCGGATACTAGCGCCTGGGGCCTTTTCAGATCTAATTAATATAGCGTCTCCAATTCCATCACAAATCAGTGATCCAATATAAGTCGAGGACATCAATAAGCTTTGCATCATGTCATACTCTCTCTCAGGATGGAAAGTGTCTTTGAGCAGAATCGGGTGCATGGGGTGTACTTTAGAAGCAAGAACTCGAAAGGCAGTGACTGGGGACAATTCTGTTCCATCCTTGACAGTCACCATTTTGGGTTCTTCCAAGGTGTTGATTTCCTTAATTTGTTGTTCATCCGTAAGATCTATTTCCAAGACATCTGAAGTCTCATAAACAATTTCAGGTGCCGTATCACCCATAGCTTTGAGTCTGTCTTTCAGGCCTTCAAAAACACTTTTAATAGCAAAGACACGAGTTGTATTTTCACCCCCACACGGCACTCCTTGCATATCAAGTTCCATGCTATGTCTGCGCGTGTATTCAAATGGATCATAACTAAGTACTATCTCATGTTGAGAAGAAGGATAATGACTTTGCTTCTCAGCAAAGACTGCCATGGCATTGGCCACAGGAATTTCGTTAATGGCATCTTCCGTTAGAGAAACGCGTATAGTATCACCAAGTCCATCACACAATAAGGATCCAATTCCAATGGCACTTTTAATACGACCATCCTCACCATCTCCAGCTTCGGTAACACCTAAATGAATTGGGTAGTTCCAATCAAGGCCATGTCTGTTAAGCTTTGAAACAAGCAAACGGTAAGCATTTACCATGACTTTGGGGTTCGAGGCTTTCATGGAAAAAAGAAAATTATGAAAGTCAAATTTCCTACAAATGCGGGCAAACTCCAATGCGCTTTCAACCATGCCTAACGGACTATCTCCATAGCGATTCATAATTCGATCGGATAATGATCCATGGTTTGTGCCTATACGTAGTGCAATCTTACGCTCCTTGATCAAATACAATAGCGGCAAAAACTCCTGCTCAATGCGAAGCAACTCATCTTCGTACTCATCATCAGTATACTCACGAACATTAAACTTTTTCTTGTCTGCAAAGTTTCCTGGATTAATACGAATTTTATCAACCCACTGGGCAGCTTCCATCGCTGCAGCAGGTTTGAAATGAATATCCGCTACAAGGGGAACATCACAATTTTGACGAGCTAGTTCAGCTTTTATATTTTTGAGATTAGCTGCATCTTTAACAGTAGGCGCAGTAATTCGAACAATTTCACAGCCAGCTTGAACTAATTCTAAAGTCTGTTTGACACAAGCATCTGTATCCTTTGTGTCACAGGTAATCATGGACTGAACTCGTATAGGGTTCTCTCCACCTATCTTTACTTTACCTACAGTAACTTCTCGCGTCTTGCGACGTTTATAAGTAAGGGGATCTGAGCAATATTTCACTACTGGCTCTCCTTAATCGTAATTGGTTTTTCCGGGAAACTAAGTGTTCTATTTTTTTCTCTTATCTCAGATAGCTCTTGCCCTTGTTTAAAGCCCCTAACTTCCCGGGAAAGATCTTTGAATGTCACAAATAATATAAAACCCATCAAGAGAACAAAGAAAGCCGACTGTGTTGCATAAAGGAATTTACCCTCGACTGGACGCCTCCTGATCCATTCAACAATAGAAATGACTATATGCCCACCATCCAGCACTGGGATCGGTAAAAGATTTAAAATAGCTAAATTCACATTTAGCATCACACAAAACGAAAGAACAAATCTCCAATCCGCAAGCCATGAGTGCTGAACACTCCTTAGAATACCTATAGGACCTGAAATGTGGCCAGCATTAATGCCATCGTTAGGCGTAATCAAGGCATTTAAAACTCTAAAAACCAAAGTGCCGTTATGAACAATCTGCTCCATGGGAGAAGGTTTATAAATATAAGTATCTCTTTCAGGGTCCACTGCCCACCCAATACCTATAATAGGCCTCTCATATGGAACTTTTTCCCCATCTTTATCATAAACCGGATATTCAGGTTTCACACTGAAAGGCATTTTTTTGCCCTCCCTTTCAATGATTAGCTCAATAGGTTGAGTCGGGGCTTCATCAACCTTTTCTGTGATTTGCAAGGTGTTATAAACCTTTTCCCCATTTACTTTTAGGACGATGTCATTTTTTTGCAATCCAGCCTTCTGAGCCGGAGAATTATCGATGACGTTCCCTACCATGATATTACCCTGGGCGGCCATGATCCCTATGGTATAGAGATTTTCTAAATCAGGATTTTTTACCGGCGTGACATCATATGTTTTTACACCTCCTAATGCCTTCTCGACTTCTATCTTTAAGGGGCTACCATCACTATTGAAGATAATTGTCTCTACGAGGCCATCAGGATGCCCTTGCCAGCAAATCACCTTCTTGCCATTAACGCTCAGAATTTTGTCTCCAATCTCCATCCCTGCTGATTGCGCGGGGCTTGTATCAGAAAAAAAGCCAATAGTGGTTGTCTTAGAATCAATGCTTTTGGGATAACCAATGAAAGAAACAGCTACTGCAGCTACTACCGCAAGTAAAAAGCTAAATAAAGGACCAAAGAAAGCGGTGATAATCTTTGCCTTGGGCGATATTTCCGGTAAGTCCACAGCCTTTTTCTCCGTCTCACCTTCAACCATGTCCATAGGAGCCATTTGAGGCAAGGCGACGAAACCACCTATAGGCAACCAATTAATGACCCATTCGACTCCATCGTGCTTGAATCCAAATATTTTAGGACCAAATCCTATAGCAAATTTTTCAATGACTAGCCCTTGCTGTTTAGCTGCAAGATAGTGGCCCAATTCATGGACAAAAACCGTTATGCCGAAAACAAATAAAGCACCTATAAAGGTTATAATAAAACTGAGTATCGTGAGAATATCCATCCTGTTCTTTTCTTATAATATTAGTTTAGATAGCTGCTAGCTCTTGGTAAATTGCTTGCGCTCTCCGCCTTGCCCAACTATCAGCCGAAATTATAGCATCTAGATCAGGACTGGCAATGTTGTCATGCTCCTGCATGACAGATTCTACAGTATGCCAGATTTGAGGGAATCTAGCGTCTTCCTTGAGAAAATAATCTACCGCCACTTCGTTCGCAGCATTCAGGACAGCAGGCAGCGTTCCGCCGGCCTCTCCAGCTTCTCGAGCGAGACGAAGAGCTGGAAATTTATCTGGATCAGGCGCTTCAAAAAGAAGTTGGCCTAGTTCAGCGAAGTCTAATGGCCTCAAGTTATTGGCATAACGATCTGGGTACGTTACAGCATACTGGATAGGAAAGCACATATCAGAGTGGCTGAGCTGGGCTAGGATAGAGTGGTCAATATACTCGACCATGGAATGAACGATACTTTGAGGATGAACCAGCACATCAATTCTCGCCATCTCTACATCAAACAACCACCTAGCTTCAATCATTTCTAGACCCTTGTTAAACATAGTAGCCGAATCAATGGTAATTTTTTGCCCCATATTCCAAGTGGGATGCTTTAACGCCTGTGCAAGCGTAATATCGTTAAAATCATTCTTGGGTAGCAACCTAAACGGACCTCCTGAAGCGGTGAGTATGAGGCGTCGGACCTGATTGGTCTTATGACTCTCCAGACATTGGAAAATAGCATTATGCTCACTATCAACTGGTAAGATCGCCCGGTCGTACTTCTTGGCAGTAGAAGTGACTCGCTCACCAGCCATCACTAAAATCTCTTTACTTGCCACAGCCAGGTCTTTGCCCGTTTCGAGGGCAATTAAGGCTGGCTCCAAACCTGCAGTTCCCACGATGGCCACGAGAACCATTTCTGCATCCGTCTCCTTCACTAAATCAACTAAACCCTGAGCTCCTGAATAAAGACGACAGCTGTTGGGCAGTTCTCCAGTAATATCATTTAATTTATCCTCTTGATAGACGGCAACAGCTTCCGGTTGAAATTCTTTCGCTTGTTCTAAGAGCTTATGTGTGCTGCTGCTGACAGCTAACCCCACTAGCTTCATTTGGTCTGGTAGCTGACGTGCAACTTTACACGTACTTTCCCCAATCGATCCACTGGAACCTAATAATATGACCCGTTTCATAATTTAACAAAAAGTATCAGATAAGAGAAAAAAAGTGGTGCCGTAAAGAGTAAGCTATCAATTAAATCTAAGGCACCTCCAATACCGGGAATCGTTCCCCCAGAGTCTTTGGACTTCGCATCCCGCTTGATCACGGATTCTGCTAGATCACCTACGACACTGATAACGGGCAGCAAAATCCCTAAAACCCAAGCATGTACTCCCGATAAACTGGCCAAATTGTTGGGGAGAAAATAAACTAAAGCCAAGCTGAAGCCGAGTGCTACAATCAACCCTCCTACAAAGCCTTCCCATGTTTTTTTAGGACTGATGGTAGGACTCATTTTATGGCGACCAAAAGTTTTACCCGCAACATAAGCACCCACATCCGTAAACTTGGTGACTGCTACCAGGTAAAGAACCAGATAAGCGCCGTCCATTTGTGAGGTCTGCCAAAACAAAATCCGTTCCATAAAGCTAAATAGATAAGGCACATAGAAGAAACCCAATAGCGTTAGGGCGATCGATACCACTGGTGTAGATTGGTCCTTATCAAATATTTGCCTTGAGAGAGAAGCCAAAATAATTCCCATGAAAATTAAGATCTCTGTCACACTGCTATATTTTGCAGTAAGACCCGCATGAAAGATTTGAAAATAAAGAACCGCAAAGAATGCTATACCGGCACTTGTTCCAAGTTTAGCGAAAACATGTAGTCCCTTACCCTTTTGTAACTGATAAAATTCCCACTGCGCTAAAATCCCTACGAGCGCGACTAAGATAAATGTCCCCTCTGAGAATTTGAATACCACCAAGGTGATAATAATTGACCAGATAACTAAGAAAGATGCTAACCTTGCAACAAACAATTATACACCTCCAAATCTACGGTTTCTGCTGTTGTATTCACGAACAGCTTCATAAAAGTTTTCTTTCTTAAAATCGGGCCATAGGACAGGAGTCACGTAGAGCTCAGTATATGATAACTGCCACAAGAGAAAATTGCTGAGTCTCATTTCACCGCTTGTGCGAATGAGGAGATCAGGGTCAGGCATTTTAGCCGTATATAAGTTCTTGGATATCAGGTTTTCATCTATTTCACTAGCTTGTAATTCACCCTCTGCAACCTTATTCGCCACAGACTTGACTGCGTCAACTAGCTCCGTCCTTCCCCCATAGCTAAGTGCCAACACCAAAGTCCCTTTCCTATTTTTTGAAGTTGCTTCAATCGTATTGCTTAAAGTGCGTTGTACCTTTTGTGGTAAGTCCTCTACTCGTCCAATAGTGTCGAACCGAATTTGACGCTTAATAAGATCTTTTTTATATCTTTTCAGGGCATCAACTAGCAAAAGCATCAAGCCATCGACCTCAGGCTTTGGTCGAGACCAATTCTCTACTGAAAATGCATAAAGAGTTAGATACTTAACGCCTATATCTGCGGCGGCTTCTAAGGCCTCGCGAACCGCCTCAGCTCCCTGCTCGTGACCCTTAAGTCTGGGTAAGCTACGCTCTTTGGCCCAACGCCCATTACCATCCATGATAATTGCAACATGCTTAGGAACTTTTTTAAATTTTGGACTCTCATTCATTTACCGCAGAGTCCATCAGACATAGAAGGTTTCTTGCCTCTTAGGCCCTACGGAAACGATATCTATCTTGCTCCCCGAAAGCTCAGATAAAACTTTCAGATACTGCCTTGCCTTAAGTGGTAGGTCTTTCCATTCGCGTGCTTTACTTGTGGAGGTCTTCCACCCTTTAAAAGTAGTATAAATTGGCTTGCAGGCTTTTAAAGCCTCGGGATTACTTGGTGGATAATCAAGCTTCTTACGGCCTAGTTTATAATACTCGCAAACCTTTATTTCTTCTAAACCGTCAAGCCCGTCTATGTTTGTGATAGCCAGTTTATCTACGCCATTAATTCTGCCCGAGAAGCGAGCCAAAACTCCATCAAACCAACCGCATCTTCTTGCCCTACCAGTCGTTGCCCCAAACTCCCTACCCATTCCGTGAAGCAGGTCACCCAAAGAATCTTCTTCCGTAGGAAAAGGCCCCTCACCTACTCGGGTCGTGTAGGCCTTTACAACTCCATAAACAGTATTGATGCTCGTAGGCGGTATTCCTGCTCCCGTGCAAGATCCCCCAGACGTGGTATTTGAGGAAGTCACAAAAGGGTAAGTGCCATAATCGATATCCAAAAACGTTCCTTGAGCTCCTTCAAATAAAATTCTCTTTTTCGCATCCATAAAATCATGGAGAAGATGGATGCCATCACAAATATACGGACGAAGCAATTCAGCAGCATCCATAAAGGATTTATTCACCTTTGCGGCAGATAATGCTTCCCATCCATTCTGCTTGTGAATTTTATTAACCTCACGAATACGAGCTTTTAATTTCCCTGCAAAAGAATCTTTGTCTAGCAGATCATGAACTCTGAAACCAACTCGGTTTATTTTATCTTGATATGTTGGACCAATGCCACGCTTAGTAGTCCCAATCTTAACTCTCTTGCTAGCTTCATTACCTGCGTCCGCTATACGATGATACGGCATCACCAAGTGGGCTCTGTCACTTAGGTATAATCTGCCCCTTGTCTTGATACCCCTCTCGTGTAGGCCTTCAATCTCTTGCACTAAGGACAGCGGATCCACGACGGTTCCATTACCAATAAGACACTTCTTGGCTTTAGTGAGAATACCGGAAGGAATTAGGTGCAAAATATACTGCTTTTCGCCAACCTCAACTGTGTGGCCTGCATTATTTCCTCCTTGAGAGCGAACTACAACGTCATTTACCTCGGTTAAGAAATCAATTATTTTTCCCTTACCTTCGTCTCCCCACTGAACTCCGACTAATACCGTATTCATCATTCAGCTCTAGCGTCCTACACTGTGATATTCAAATCCTAGAGCCTTCATCTCATCCGGATTCATCAAATTGCGACCATCAAAGATTGTTGGGGTACGCATTGATTGTTTGATCTTAACCCAATCTAAAGACTGAAACTCTTTCCATTCCGTAGCAATCACTAAAGCATCAGCATCTACTGCTACATCATACGGACTCTCGACTAAAGGGATTGTTGGATGAAGCTCTTTACACTTTGACATGCCCTTGTAATCAAAAGCTTTTACCTCGGCTCCGTCTGCAATCATTTTCTCTGCCAAGACAATAGCCAGGCTCGAACGGATGTCATCGGTGTTGCCCTTAAAGGCTAGACCGAGCTGTCCAATTTTCTTATCTTTAAGCAACCATAACTTGTCACGCATTCTTTTTAGAAAACGCTCTGGCTGATTGTAATTGATATTCTCGACTTCCTTTAGAAGGGCAAAGCTATAACCAAGCTCTTCACTAATTTTAATGAAAGCCTTGATGTCCTTTGGGAAGCATGACCCACCATATCCTAGGCCTGCATTCAGGAAAGCTCTACCGATACGGTGATCGGCACCCATTCCCTCAGCAACCTGAGTGACGTCAGCTCCCGATTCCTCACATATCGCTGCAACCGCGTTGATATAACTAATTTTCAGAGCGAGAAAGCTATTTGCAGCATGCTTGATAAGCTCCGCACTGTTAATATCAGTGATCATCACTTGAGATTTAAATGGAGCATAAATCTCGCGCATATCGGCAACAGGACGCTGCCCCATGACACCCACCACGATCCGATCTGGGTCCATGAGGTCAGCTACTGCACTTCCTTCACGCAAAAATTCTGGATTACTAACCACGTCAAAATCCACATCTTTAATCGCGTAACGTCGAATAGTTTCCGAGACTTTCTCTCCTGTTTTCACAGGAACAGTGCTCTTGTCCACGATGATACGGTAATCGGTTAAAACTTCTGCAATCTCGCGAGCTACTTTTTCAATGAAACTCAAGTCCACACTACCGTCTTCCTGAGGAGGCGTTGGCACAGCTATGAAAATAACCTTCGAATGATCCACACCCTCTTTAATAGAATCCGTAAAGCTCAAACGCTTTAGTTGTACATTCTTTCGAACAAGTTCTTCCAAACCTGGCTCGTAAATGGGAATCTCCCCGGCTTGAAGCATTTTTACTTTTTCTTTGTTATTGTCTACACATATAACCTCATGTCCTACCTCAGCAAAACACGTACCTGTTACTAATCCGACATACCCGGAACCTACAATTGCTATTTTCATTCAATAATATTTTTGTGATTGTTATAAATTCGAATCCTAGAAGCAGACAACAAGTGCAGTCTTTTAATTACCCACTTCAAAGGACGCTCGCGGAAAAGCCTTGAGCGTGAAGTTGAAGAATACTAAAAACTCCTCGTCAATCAACTCATTGCTGCGCAATTTTGCTGTGGCAGAGATATTCCAGTGGGTAAGGTCTCTATAAAGAGTGTAACTCTGTTCCTGTAAAAGACCCTCATCCGCTTCGAAAATCAGATCTTGGGCAATTTGCCAGTTCTCATTCAAACGCCAAAATACGCCTGTAGTGATTTGATTGCTTTCAGTAAAAAAGGTCCCTCTATATAAGGGATCGACAAAAGTCGCATCGTTATTCATACGCAAAAAGCGTTGGCCTAGCTCAACCTCAAGTGAAGGGTGTACTTGCCACGTAAGCTCACTATTCACTTCATGATAACTATCATCAGCAACGCCAATAGCACTATGTAGGTCAAACTCGAGCCATGGTAATGGATGAAGAGTCAACTCGTTAAAAATCTCAGAATAGGATGAGTCCCAGCGCGTAAATTCATACTGACCTCTATCAATCTCAAAATCTGCATAAGTTCTTAGCTCGGCTAGATTTACACTTTCCCCATCTCGCATTGTCTGCAATTTATTGACTACTCCATGCCGAAGGCGGTTTGAGTGATCAATTGAATCTATAGAATTATAATATGAATAATCAATTGGTTGTGCTCGGGTAGAAGCATAGCGATTATCAAATGAGAAAAATTGATCTGGACGCTTCGTGACATAAGTATAGCCGTAGTTCAAATACGGCTGGATAACATGTCTAAGTCCATCAATAGCGAATCTCTCATCTTGTATCTCAAACCAAGTTTTACTCAATTTGAAGGAAGCGTCAAAACCGGCATTAAACGCACCTCTTGTCCATTCTTCCTTACCACTATAGGTATACGTGTCACTCTCATAATGAGTGAGTCTTGTGCCTACGCGAGGCGTAAAACTTAGCCAGTTGAAGTACTGCCGAGGGTAGAGAAATTGATGAAACGAGTCGTAGCGATACGCACTGAAAGTATTGCTGACAAATGCCCCTGCAGAATCCTGTGATCCAATGTTAGGGTCAAGAGGTCGGGTGCCAATTGGATTGTCTTCGTCAAATTTGTATTGTAAATAACTTATACTTGATTGACCTTCGTAACTGATGGGCGTCATAGGAATTTTCTGCCTCTTAAATTCGAGCAGTAATTCGGGTTTGCGCTCTAGAGTATCAAACATCTCATCTATCTGAAATCGTGTCGTTAAAGATGCTGTAAAATTCGGATCATAATAAGTCGCATCAAAAAAGTTATCCGGAACACGCTCCTGGATAAATTCATCTTCAAAGAAATCTTGTGTGACGAACTTATCGCTCCAGAAGTTGAGATCCCCGATCACATAAATGTCCGGCGTTATATTGAAGCGCTGCTTATACTCAAAGCGGTACCTTTCTTCATCGGGAACAGAGCTCCTGGCTTCCGAATCAATATCAAATCCATTATCAACGGTAGCGAAACTCCTAAACTCACCTATGTCCCCCTCGCGAGGATGAAAGTCAAAGTCGAGTCCACCACCAAATCCTCGTCGTCCCCTATAACCGAAGTGCGCATTGGTAGACCACTTTTCATTCATGGCAAAACTATAGTTGCCCAAAGCAAAGATTCCCCACCGTGTTGTAGAGCCCAGCTCGACATTCCACTCCCCTCGTTGTTCACCTAGACCTTGACTCACGTAGGGTATCCACATCACAGGTACCTCACCCAACATGATTGTCACATTCTTCATGACAACAGAGTCATCAGGGTATATCTCGATGGTGCTAGCTTTCAGTCGGTAACTAGGATTTTCACTATTGTTTGTAGTTAACCATCCATTCTTAATGACATACTTATCACTAGTTGGTGTAAATGCTTCTTCTCCATAGGCAAAGATTTTATCTCTTGCCGTCATAAAATCCCTGGACTCTACTGCTCCACTATCAAGTTTGTATTCAAGGTATTCTCCTCTGAAAATTTGTCCTTCTACAAAAATACGGACATTACCTCGCGCTTCTACAATTCCCTTCTCACTATAGAAATACACCTCATTAGCATATATGACATCACTTCCGTAACGAACGACTACATTACCCTCAGCGTATGCGACCCCATTCTCATAGCTATTCTCACCATCACAAGTAATCTCAATAGGGATACGCGCGGCTTCGTCTTGTGCCCTTAGAACAGAGCTGAATAGGCACAGCACCATGAGGCTACAGCTAGTTATAATAGAAAACTTCAATGGCTCCCTTATTATCATCTGTATTCTCTTGTGCCAACATTAAAGTAAGTCACACAATCCCTTAGTCTTGCAAAAGTTCTAACACAAATTTCTATCACTTATCGTCCGGCATTTTTACGCATTAACTAATATATTGCTATTCACTGTAGGGTTGTGAGGACAATAAAACCTCTTGATCCCCAATGCTTACCAATCTGGAATGTTGGACCACGATTGGAATATCGCTTTTTAAGACAATCCCAAAAGCTGTTTTCTCTGGCAAGCTAATACCACCCAATTCACTCGAACGATCTAAAGCTAAATGTCTCGTTGTTTGAGCTTTAACGACCACAATCACATCCTCGATTGGAGCCTTCTTCTCACCAAATAAAAAGGCCATTCGAACGGCCGCATCCTCTTCGTTGGCGTTGAGAAAGCACAGATATTCACCGCCAGTCCGTGTAGACTGAAAACGAGCGTCCGCCACCATCCATTTCTTTTTTCCTCCAGTAGTCATAGGAATTTCCTAGTCCAGCGATTTATGTGCAACTTGCAACATCAAATTGCTACCTATTTCCCAAGCCATGGCATCATCCGTTTTAATTGCTAGCTACCTGGAATCCGAACAGCCACATGAGCTGCCGAAAGAGAACAACCTCATTAGATTTATGGAATTACTTCTTTTATAGACTGCTATTACACCCATCACTCTATTTCTTGTCCTTCTTCTGCATACAAGATCATCAGATACTCATCAAGCAGTGGCAAGAACGTTGGATATATCCTGATTTGTAAAAACAAACTCTTGTTAATAAAAATTGTTATTTAACTACTGAATTGTTCGTGTTAAATGACGTTTTTTACCATTTCGGAATAAACCATGAAATTAATCAATAACTTTAGGTGGATTTGCTTCGCATGGGTGATTTGTGGATTAATTTTTACATCGTCCACTAGAGGACAACTTATAGATCACACCCTTAATCATCCGGGTGTCAGCAAACTTACAGAAGACAGTTCCGGCTTTTTGAATAACTTGGGCTCCATTAATAAAAACAACTGGCGTAGATTAACATTCGAGAGGGGCTCCAACGGCCATATTACGGTAGGCAGCGCCGTGATAGGCGGTTCTCTTTCGGGTTACGTTCATCGGGTCGGCTTTTATGCAGTCCTTGGAGACGGCTCGGCAAATGGTGCGGGCGGTCCTTTGTTGATGGATAACTTACAGATTACTTCTAAAAGACCCAATA
>JBCCXA010000034.1 GCA_039192515.1 Verrucomicrobiota bacterium
ATTAGCTTCTGGAGTGCTAAAGAGATCTCTTGAATAACTATCATAAACTTGGCTTCCTCCATATGAACCATAGAGTCCAGTCGGATCAAAATATGTCCAAGGGTTTTGGTTGACATAGGTATAGACATTCGGTCCGTCGACGAAGCCGAGCGGATCTCTGGTGATGAAGACCCCGGCTTCGAGGTCGCGGTAACGGAAGCCTTCGTTAAGGAGACCTGTAGGATCTTCGTCCTTGGAATTGGCCTTCTGGCGATCTTCGGTAGAGCCAAACTCCTCTGTTCTCGTACCGAAGGCTTCGTATTGAGCTTGATAGGTAATCGTTCCACCAGCATTGGTCTTGGCGACAATGTCTCCTCGGCTATTATTGTGAGTATAACTTGGTGTTCCGCTTCTCAGCGTATAAAGGATGCCTCCAATGCCTCCTCCGTAATCTGAGCCACGGATGTATTCTACACTTGGCGATGAAGCTCCATTATCATACTCCTGAGCTGAGGTTCCTCCTGAGAAAACGACTTTAGTATTATCTCCACTAGCTAAACTTTCATCGCGACCAACACGTCGCGTGCGATAATCGTAACTGTATTGATAAATGCCCTGATTAGGGCTTAATGAGTCATTTATCAAAACGAGACGGTTTTCAACATCGTAGATATACTGAACGGTATCTGGTATGGGGTCTGGTATAGTAAGGGCAAAGAGTGACCATGCACCTAGACTTTTGGGGGCTAACTTCACCTGAGACCCACCGCCGCTACCGTCATCAAAAACCTTAAGGGTTCTGTTACCATTGGCATCATAAGAATAGGTTGAGGTGATGTTTCCAAATAGACCGCTTGTGCTCTCCACGAGAAGTTGGTTTAACTCATTATAAGTATAATTTACATTCAATCCGGAATCAGGGAGGACTAGTCCAGTGGATCTGAACTTTGAGTAAGTGCTTTTTTGTATCCGGTTATGAGCAAAATCATATGTATAAGCAGTAATTTTTATGGAAGATGAACCAGACAAATCATACTCTTCCTTAACAAGGCGGTTTATATTGTCATATTCATTGGTTATGATGCGATCTACCAAATTGAGCGTTGGGTTATCTGCTTGGTTGTAATCCTCAACGACTTCTCTGACATTGGCAAAGAGGTCGTATTCATAGTCGTAGCTGTAAAGGAGATTGCTTGCTGCACTGGCAGAGATAACAGCTTGGCGATTGAGGGCATCATAGGAGGTGCTGATCATATCGCCATTGGGAAGTGTCTTAACACGGATATTCCCGTTTAGGTCATAGTCATAATCTGTAACTCGAGAGCTTGATTCGGTCATGGTATCGAGACGGTTTAGTGCATCATAGGTAGAAATGCATGTCAGATTGGTATCTCCATAGACATTGCTAAGACGGTTACCCGCCAAGTCGTAGGTATAGGTATGAGTCACACCACCAGAGGTTTCCTGGATGATGCGATTGAGGGCATCATAAGCGTAAGCAACATCGGCGGCACTATTTTTGGCAGGAGTATTAGAGACATCGTCAAGAACCTCTATGACCTCCTTGAGGTTACCTACTTTGTCATACGCATACTTACGTATGGCATTTGTGTTATCAACGGTATCATAAAAAACCTTTGTTAGCCTATTTCGCTTATCATACTCGTAATGCGTATTAACTCCCTTAGCATCCAGGCGTTTGGTTTTATTCAGAGCATTGAAAGAGTAAGTGGTGGTATCAGCTGCACCGCCGACTCCATAGATGATTTGGGTATTGCGGTTTAAGCCATCATAGTCAAAATCACTACGTTGGTCTTTACCGTCAATGACTGCGGTACGATTGCCCACTTCATCGTATTGATTGGTTACTAAAATCTCTTCGGCATCGGTCGTGGTAAGTAAGCGGTTGAGAGCGTCGTAAGTATTGGTAACATTGACCCGACCCTCCACTAAATCTGTTTGATCTTGCGCAGCTTTAGCAACTGCTAATGTTGTGGCACCACCCTGGATGGTTTCAAGGATGTTTCCATTTTCATCATAGATATTAAGGGTGGTTCCAAAGTGAGACGCAACAGAGCCGTTATTGAGCATAGCATCTGTTGCTGGGGTGATGACATGGGTAGGACGGTTGGCCCGGTCGTAAACGGTCTCAGTGGTGTTGCCACGCGCATCTGTCACCGCGGTAACATTTCCAACATCATCATAGAAGGTTTCTGTGAAGGGTGATTCCAAAGCTCCACCGTTGTCTTCATTAACAACGGCTGGTTGGGTTTCAGTGATCTTACGGTTGCGTTCATCAAAGGTGAAGTCCCACTGTCTACCAAGTGGGTTTATCGTAGCGACAACATTACCATTTAGGTCATAGACTGTTTGGGTTAGAGGATTGGCGGTTCCCCCGATTCCATCATCCACAAGCGGTTGAATGACTTTGGTGGCACGCCCTGCAAGGTCGTATTCTTTGTTGGTCACGCGTCCTTCCTCGTCAATGGTCTCGTATTCTAAGCCAGTTGAGGTATAAGCCATGGAAATAAAACCGTAGTCGTTGTTGACTACTCCTTGGGATTCCACAGCAAAGCGCGTCATCACAGGACGGTTTAAGGAGTCAAAGTCGGTTTCGGTCACTTGATCCACATTTAACATTGGTGTGAAGGACATGATCTGTGCGGGATCAGGATTAGCCATTGTCTGGGTATCACGAAAAGCCGTTTGCTCAACAGGGTTCCCTACTTGGTCGTAGCTGGTATGAGTTATGGCATATTTGCCGGGTTCGACTTCGACTGCCTTGGCTATTTCGCGGTAGAGGCTGTCATAAACCATGTAGGTCTCTTGTGGATTCCCATCCGCCAAGGTTTTAGGCCCGATGATTTTGGTGGGTTTAAAGCCATCTTGGCTAAAGGCGGAGGCGCCGGGATTCGCAGTGCTATCATATTCATATTGGGTGATGATGTCCTGGGTTAGAGAGGGATTTTCTGTCGATAGAACTTTTTTCGCTATTAAGCGTTGAATTTCATCGTATTCAAAACGGGTAATGTTTCCATTGGGATCCATCTCAGTAATCTTGGAGTTGACGCTGTTGTATTCGAAGTCGGTAAATAAATGAGCTTCTAGACGAGCAGTAGTAGAATCAACCTGTGCCGGATTAAAGAAGGATGTGAAGGTGCTTGGATCACTGCCGCTGAGCATGTGGTTATCATCCATGACCCGTATTTGGCGGACGAGACGATTCAAGGAGTCGTAGTGATAGACTGTGATGTTTCCATTTTCATCTATCTCACCAACTTTATTGCGGTCATCATAAATCATTGATTTGCTGGGAGCTGAGGAGTCTTCGGGACCTATAGCGGGAGGGTAGACCACGCGAATGAGGCGGTTTAAGCCGTCATAAACAAAATATGTTGTAAATCCTCTGGGATCGGTGGTGGAAATTTTATTACCGTTTTGGTCATAGTCATGACTGGTGACAAGATCCGGTTCGGACCCCATGACAACCGTCTCAGACTGCACATAGCCTAACGCATCTGGTTCATAGAGGGTTGTTAAATCTGAAACCCAAGTCACAGGATCAGCTCCCAGATCTTTTATAGATTTACTATCCATAAAACCGGGGAAGCTGGGGTTATCGTAGGTAAAATCGGTTACCTGTCTGGGTGTCGTGCCGTCTGAGTCATAGATGGTCTCTTTGGTACGCAATCCGTACGGAGGGTCGGGTAGACCGCTGTCTATCTCATACTCTGTTTTAATACCACGCTCATCGATGATTTCAGTCATCACGTGCCATTTTACATCGTACTGGAAACTTTTTTCTTGTCCCAAGGCATCGGTTTGCAAGTTGGGATCAGCGAAAAATCTACCCAATACAGTAGGCTCGGTAAAAGAGTTCGATACACTGCGAGGCCCTGATATATTACTCGTTAACTGCCTAAAGTAATTGGTATTTACTGTGATTAGGGCCGCACCAGAAAGATTGGGAATCCCTTTACTGTAGCTGAATCGGGTGGTGTTACCGGAAAAGTCAGTGGTTGCAATAGGTCCGAAAGACTGCACTGCATTGAAATCAAATTTTTCACTGGCATTGTCTAAAGGGTATTCAATGGTGAGTGCGTTATGCACTAAGAGTTTTGGCCTTTCATTGAAAACAGTGGAGATATTAAGAGCTGAGAGTTGTACATCATTGGCCAGGACAAAGCCTAAGAATCGATCAAATCGTTGTCTCTTGGATTCAAACGTGGCGTCCCTAACATATTCGTTGGTTTCCATGATCTGACTGCCATTGAATCTATAGGTTCTGGTTTGCCCTACAGCGTCTGTAATAGAGTTAAGTCTGACGCTGGCATCACCAGTGAATATATTTTCTGACAAGTAGCTGGGAACACGCATTTCACTATCAGAATAGTAAGTCATGTAGAACTGCGATTGATTTGCAGTGGTGACTTCTGAACCGTCAGGTAGGTCGATCTTTGAAATATATCTAGGGAATCCGGATACCGGGTAATATCCCTCGAAATTGAAGTTTTTGCTGTAGTTGTCATAGAGTTGTTTAGCGGCAAAGGAAAAGCGGTCTTGAGGTAGGCTAACAGAGTCGCTTTGAACTTTTGCATAATGAGAACGGGTGCGATCTTCCTGATAAGTAAAAGAGTATTCGTTACCATTAGAATCTCGTATATAATTCAAATTGCAGTGTGTTTGTTGATTGACTTCTTGTTCGTAAAGGAATCTTGCTAATGGGCCATCTCTGCCCAGGCGCACAGGCGGGTAAACAAAGCCTCTGAGCTCTTGCGGTGTGGTATCCCCCTCTATAACAGTTTCATAGCCGTAGGAGACTTCACTCAGGATGATACCGGCAGAATCTTTTTTAACAACTTTAGTCAAGCTTCCCGCTGGGTAATTGTATTCTACTACATTACCATTAGGGTCCGTTATGGTAGAGACTCTACCTGAGCTATAGGTTATATTAATTTGCCGACGTTCCGGGCTCAGGACGGGAACAAATTCGATCCTGGTCGGCTTAATGTCTCCATTTCCATAGTGATAGATCAGTTTATTGCCGTATTTGTCCTCTACCTCCTCCAGTCTATGGTAGAGCTCTCGTTGAATGGTAATGGAACCTATTTTAGGAGGAAAAATCCCAGCAATTCTAATACCAGCATCACTCAAGAATTGTGAAGTAACTGGATCAATATAAGGTGAAGTGGGACGCGCACCAGTCGTGACCTGAAGACTCTCCGTGACTACTGGATCCTTTGAGTATCTAAGCGTGGTGCCAAATTTTTTGGTAAATACGAGGTGGGATCCACTCATAGCCAGCGTATTGCTCATAGCATCGGCATCATGATTTCCGGAAGGCAGGGCAAAATAATTTAAAGGGGGCTTCAACAGTTTAGAGATGTCCTTGCCGCCTTCCCAGGATTCTTCAGCGCTGTTAAGAACGATGAATCTATAACTCGAGCCGTCATTGTCCGTGATATGCGCATAGCGCTCATAACGAAAAGCTGAGATATTACTATCTTTAGTGCCAATACCATCATAACTAGTCGTCGCTTTGGCCGAAATCCGAATATTGGGCGAAAGATTAGAACTCCAGCATAATCCAAAAGGTAAATCCGGTCTGAGGCTTGGATGGTAGGCTGTTTTGGATGTATCATCTATGTATACCTCTGAGGTGGCATTTCGTCTCACAGATAAATTAAGTTCGCTCGCTGGCATGGGCATATATAAATCCGTGGTGGAGTGATTGAGCCCCAGGGTCATAGCATCTAGATAGGTTTCTTCAGGCGCCTCATCTGTTTCTTCCTTTTGCTGAGGTTTTTCATCCGAAATAGGCATTCCATTGAGTCCTACTTTTCGATAGCGATTAGGAAAAGCTTCGGTAGGAGGGCTGATATTTACTGAAAGGCTCCAGTTATAACTGGGGAAAACTCTTGGTGGTGGTGGTGGGTTGTCTTCCTCATTCGAATGCAAAGATGGAGCAACAAACACCAAGAACATAATGCCCAGAAAAGTTGTCTTTGAGATATTTTTATAAAGTTTCATGGTTTAGGTTTGTTAGTTATTGTTGGCCTTTATTTCTCATGGCTATTAAAGTCTTTGCTCTTTGAACAAAGTCCTTCATATAATTCTCACGCCTGCTAGAAGATATCCGGTCAAGCCATTCTATATCTGCTGCAGTTCCAAAGTGTCCCATATAGTCAATTGCTGTGATCACCAGACTAACTGAGGCATTTTCCTCAATGCTTTTCTTTGCCAGGGGAACATAGGTATGCATCCCCTTGGAGTGGGCAATAGAAAGCGCGGTATTTAACGAACTGTGAGTCGCATCTGGGTTTTCTAAAACACGCGAGACGGATCTTTGAAGTTTTTGTTGATCGATCTCCATACCATCCATGTTCAAACGGTGGTAAGCCATGATAGCGGTGCCGGCTAAGGCAGTATCTGAATGCATGAGGGTACGTTCAAAAAGTTCTTCGAGATTTTTATTTAACTCAGGAGTGCGACCGCTTTTATCTATTCTAAATGCGATGCGGTCGAGTTGTTGAACCGTGTAATGCAGCAGTATTTGATGATGCGCATCATCGCGCACTATGTTAAGAAAGTTTTCAGTTATTCGAAGTGGAGAAGGATCCTTCTGCACCACATACTTCATGATTTCGCTTTTGATAGAATGCCACTCACGTTGAGTAAGGTTGTATCGATTATCCTTGTTTGAGAGATAATCATAGAACTCTAATCCTATGTCTTCATCCCATGCTTTTGCTAATTCAAAGAACGCCATCATGCGTTTTTGGTAAAGTTCTGAGTTATCCTGTGTGAGACAACTTAAAGCCTCTTGCTGGCTGGAAAATTGAAAATCTGAGCGCGCATAGACATTTCTTTTAAGATGCTGTTGTTGTTTGAGTTTTTTGAAATGCTCTCTTTGCTCTGGCGTAATCTGCTTAGCAGGAACAACTTTACCCCCTACCAGCACTTGGTTTTCAGCCAAGGAATGCCCCGCAGGTTTTTTCTTAGCCATTGGTAAGCTTGAAAAAAAGAGGATTGCCAAAGCTGCTCCTGCTGCCCCAGTTAAGACAAACAGGTATACTTTGATATTGGTATTATTTTTCATGGTACCCATTTACTCCTTTATCATTAGAAATTATCTCTGGCCTACTAGCTCCCCGTCTTGGTAGATAAACAGCCTATGGCAAATCGTTGTATTTTCGTCAGTTTGAGGATTGTCTGGATCGTCTGGTGTATTCATAAGGAAAGTGGCAACAGCCACACCATTTTCGTCAAAATCATCCATTGTAAGGGTGAGTGTTTGGGAGCCTAATCTGGCATCCAATTCATTATCACCGTCACTATCCTCCATAAAGATAAGATTGCCGTTTTCATCTGTAGGCAAATTGTCATCAAAAAACATGACTCCATTTTGGAAGATCACGAGTTCGACAGTCAGTCCTTCAATAGCTTGTGTAAGTATAAGAGACATTTCAATAACCTCCGTCCCATCTTCAAGTGTCTCAACCACTTGAGTGGTACTATTGACACTGGAGGCTAAAGCAATTCCCTGAACATTGACTGCATCTATAACAGGACCTCCTGGCTCTGTGCGTGCCACGATAGCTCGTCCTTTGGGTTCATAGGTCGTCACCTCGTAGGCGCTTAGTAATGGAGGATCCGAGCGATAAGCTCCACGAGACCAGAAGACCGACCACTGGGGATCATTGTGAGTCATGACTTGACCCAGCATTACAGGAGGGTTGCTGTAGGTTCTACCTAAGGGGATTTCAAGCAAGCCTTGATCCCAATCTTTTTTACCAGCTACCGTAGGAGTATCCCGGTCTATCAAACCCGCCTGGACCCCAGGATAAACGCCTGCTTCCATAACAATATAATGGACACGATAACCTCCAGTTATTGTCGTACCCGATGGATTTTGTACTTTCAGTTCAAAGCTGCTTCCATTTGCATTCCGGATTCTAGTGACTATAGGTAGTTGGGTTTCATCATAATTTGGAGTAGCAACCACCACCATCTCAGAGTAAGACTCGGTGAGGCTTACATTTACCCAGCTACTTCCTACATTATTTAAGACTCCCTTTTGAAGTTTGGGACCTGTCCCATCAGGTGTGGTATGATCAAATACCGCATAGGCAAGCTGTTCCGGGGGATGAATACGATTATCCGTATCAGCTATCTGCTCTTCGGGATCTACAAAGCCTACGCCATCATCATAAATGAGATCTTCGTCTACGGCCAGGGATAGTGTGCCTGATCCCGTGTCTAACGGATTTGAGCCATAGAGAAGCGGCCACGCACCATCACCTCCATTCATGCCAGCGATTGAGGCAACGGCTACATCTGGGTTTGAGAATCCAGATAGGTCATAGATATATGGAGCATCTGTATCACCATCGATGATGTTTCCCAGTCCTTTGACAACATTAGACCCCAGTGCAGCACTATAATGAACACCGGATATGGTGCCTGTGCCCGGTTCTAAAATGATATAACCCAGTTTCTCCACAGTTCTTTCAAGAGAATCTTCTGTCCCGAAATTTTCTTCACCTATATGAGAACCAATAAGTAAACTGGTGGTAGATACGAAATCAACCCGTCCGTCGGCCTGCATATGATTCTCTGCATCAAGGGCTATATCAAAAGTATCCGGTGCCCATATTCTCTCTTTGCCTATCCAGGCATAGAAATCTTCCCCCAGATTTGCGGTGACCACGGTTACATCAAACATATTGTATCCCGAGCCCCCATTCTGATTTGACTCAATTGTATAAATACCGGCTTCATTGAACAGGTGTTGTTGCCTCTGCCCGCCATTAATGGTATAGCTAGCTACCTGTACGCTATCTTTTGTAATGACTACCTCTGCCGAGTTAGAAAGGTTTGCTTCGAAAAGAAGGGCGTCATCTTTTCTGATAGTCATATCAGAAGCCGTGTAGACATCTGTAGCCTCCCAGGTTACATCAAATGGGCTTAGCGTTAAGCCTCCGTTTTCAAAGGAAACATTAACGGCAGTAGGTCCGCTTGCATTTAGGGCGATATTGCTAAACCAACGATCATCAGGAGCTAATTGAGCATTCAAGGAGCCATTAATGGAAACTAACTGATAAAGGAAGGCGTTCCCTTCCAAACATACAGGCGAAACGGGAGAGCTTGTTACCGTGTCGACAGAATTGAGCATTTGTAATCTTTGCTGGTACCAATCAGCAACTCCATTAATCTTTTGCAAGGTCAAGGACTCGATTCTCATCTTTTGAAATGAAAAGTAGTGGTGCATCTCCAGTGTGATAGAGTGAGAACCAACATTTAGATAAGGCAAATAAATCCAAGCTACTTTTGATTGTGATGGGTCGATGAAAGCAGATGCAATCCCCGCGTACATCCCATCAACATAAACCAGCAGTTCAAAGCGATTACGCAATGGATCCACCGACATATTTTCCAGGAGGATATCCAGTCGATAGATTCCCGCTTCCCCCGAACCGATCTCTAGATCATAGGTAACTGAGCCGGCCTGGGTAAGGTTATAAAATCCATTGCGATAGCTCCTCCAATTTCCCTTGTAACTCGATACAGCATTACCCTTTATTGCTTTAAATGTTTCTACGCTAACAATGTCATCAACTTTTGGATCAGTGAAGGTTCCAAAAATTTCTTCATAATCACCTAGTAGATCACCATCTGAATTACTTTGTGTGGGATCAGTTCCCGCTTGAGATTCTACATCATCACTCACACCATCCAAATCTTGATCATAAGTAACGACTTCAACGTTATCTACAACAGCAGTTAGCAGTTGAGCGTTTTCATTGGAAGCAAGCGCAATACCGATGTAGGCCTGATCACTAATCAATAGATTAGTAGGCTCAGACTCTAGTTCATACCAGGTAATATTGTCTTTTGAAAAAGAGCCGGTAAAGACATTGTCTTTTCTTTCTAGCTTGAGCCATACTGGCAAGGTCTGGTCCGGTGCCGAATTACCGCCACCGAATAGATTGAGCTGATCTGTTCCCCTTAAGTCATCGGTTTCATCTGTCACACTGGCTTCACTTCTATGAATATAGCGAATATCAAAATCGCTGGGGATATCTTTGTCTCTGGAAATTACCATAGCCGCCATTTTGGATGACTCTGTTAAGCTATCTCTTATCATGACACCTATTCTCGCTTTTCTTTCAGTCGCATTCTGAAAACCCTGTTGAGTGACTTCAGCAGGAGAGGGAATTCTTATTTTAATGTATCCATCCCCTCGGATCGGCTGATAAAGATAATGAAACTCATCACTGGTTTCTCCCCTATTGAAACCAGTTCCCGATGCTTGTAGAACAAAAGTGTCTTGGTCCAGGTAAGTTGCTGGAGGACCTGGATCACTTATTGGGGCTGGATTGCCAACAGCCACTCCTGGTAAGGCGACATCTCCTATATCCAGGCTTTCCCATGGAGATTGTAAAACAGGGTTGGAGCCATTTTGGAATTCCGTAAGATGGCTGGCGCCATCGCCGTCAGGATCATCAGTATCTAAGACATCTTGTATGGAGGTGATATTGTCGTTAGACACATCCGTATCTAGAGCTACTGCATCAATAATCTGATACTCCCACCAGTCCTCAATGCCATCTCCATCGGCATCAAGAAGCCCTGCGGTAATATCAGTTACTTTGATAGAAGCTGTTTGGCTGGCATCTCCTGAGACAAGCCCGACACCAGCATAGTAAAAGCCGTATTCCCAGTCGAGAGCTAGAGGAATAGAAGCAAACTCTATCCAGTCCGACTCGTTTGGGGTACCCGCAACATCAGAGTAATAGGCAGTAAACTCATGGCCTATTTTATCGATCTTTAGCCATAGAGGAAATTGATAAATACTGTTCGGACTTGCCTGAGTATTTGTGCCCGCAGAAGACATCAAGGTTGTGAGTTCAAGATAATCTAGAAAAGGTTGCACACTGGTACTACCATTTTTAGTAGCACTTATGGTATTAGAAGATAGATCAAGGGTCTGATTATCTAGAGAGGTTGTGGTTGTCCAATTCAGGACCCCATCCACTTCGGTGTTGGGAAAGTTTAATGCGCTATCTATGACGTTCCCATTTAGTTCGATCTTGAATTTCCTATTATTCCTACTGGAGGCATAACCAAATAATAAATCTACATCTCCATGAGGTCCTAGTGTCCAAATAACTGGGTTGTTAGGTCTAACATTAAGATATAGGCCACCAGAAGCATTCTTTCTTGCCTCCAGGGCTGCCAAAAGGTAAGGCGTGTCCTCTGCTTCTAAGCGAATGACTTCACCAACCTTGTTTTTTCTATGAATCAATTCCAGGGTCCCATCCTGAGCAAGCATAAAGCTCACATGTCTAGAGTCTGGGTTGAGGTCCTGTCGCAACATGATGCCCGCTTTCGCGCCGATGGGTAGTAAAGAAGTCGTTTCTGCTAAACGCACGATGATGGATTGATCTCCAAAATTTAGCTGCCCCATATAATGCAAGCTATCTTGGTCTGTGCCCAGGAATCCTCTACCGCTTGAAGTCAGGGTAAATTCATCACTGGTGTCATCATAGGTAGCTGAGCCCTTAGAATATCCTAGAAGCAAATCATCTAGCGTATCGCCAATATCCACATTAAACCAGGGGTCCGGGAGTAATTCATTGAAGTATGGATCTGTCCCGGCAGCTAATTCGGTCTGATTATCTAGACCATCCCAATCAGAATCTTCATACTCTTTTATTTCATCAAATTCGATGACTCCATTATTATCACGGTCTACACCTAGGCCTTCGTCGATGATCTGCTGTTCCCAATAGTCGGCAAGACCATCTAAATCGGAATCCAAAATAAAACTAAAGATATACTTAGCCTGACCTAGGGTCGCCACTTGGTCATCCGCAGGATCTGCTACGATCAAGAACTCCCCACCATAGATAGGTATTTGAGGAGGATAAATTTCGGGAATCGAGTAAAGCTGGCTGGCAACCCATTTGAGCTGACCAATTTGAATTGTTTGATAATCTTCGGGTAGAGGAGCTGTCTGCATTTCCCATGTTTCTACCATCTCCCCTAAAGAACCTTCACCTGTTGGTAACTCTCCACCTACAGCCATCACAGCCATTTTTGCCTTAATGGTTAGATACTTGAGCTGACCAAGGTTACATGCCGCATAGTCCTCCGCGGTTCCCTGCAACACACTCTGGGAAGCCCACCAAGCAGGAGGGTCTTGCTGTGCTTTTAACCCTACACTAAAAGCACTGGTTAACCCTATTAGAACCGTGACTAAGATTATTTTCCTCATAATGGTTTTCTTTATTTTTAAACCGCTAATGCACTTGAATTAAAGCTGATCATCTTTTCATTTACTGGTGGCTCAGATAACAGCAGATACTTGAAAGAGTTTGGCCTTACTTGATAAAGACTTATTGACCAAACATGGGGATATCACCGGCCGGTTCAGTGGTAATGAATTTTGTTGCCGTAACGTTTTCTGTAACTGTCCAATCCCCATCGACCGTGTTAGGGCCTAAAAATGTATTAATCTCGTAAACCGTTCCAGAGTCAGGGATAGCAGTATACGTTATACTCGGCTCTGTTATAAATTCATTCCAGCTGTTATTCTTTTGGTAATAATGGACAGAGACAGCATTCTGGCCTGTTATCCAGGTATCACCTAATTGAGCCCATACAGAAAGCACATTTCCATTAATTCCTGAGCCAGCTTTGCGTATAACTTGCACATCCTTAACAGCTGGACTAAACCCACTATCTAAGTTAATCAGAGCAACATTAACTCCAGCTAACTGCGACCCATCATTGCGAGCATGAACAGAAATTCGTTGTCTACGATTTCCGTGACCATAATTACCAGGGTAGATATCCCAATCTGCTCCTGCAAAGAGGTATGATCCATCTAACATCATTTCTCCTAACTTGATCCATTTATCATTTGTGGGACCTTCATGAACTTTAGACCCTATACGCCCTGTTTTCGTAAGCACAGTATTATGAGCAGAATCTCGTGCTAAGCCTGGAGCTTTTATTCCACCCTCCATTTCTAAGTCACCTGCCATCCAAGTACTACCAGCCCAATTGACAGTAAAGGCGTTAGAGCGATCTTGCAATGACTCGCCGGCTCCGTTACCTACAATCAAAGCTAAGTCAGTATCAACAGAAGAAGTTCTAGTTCCTTGAGGTTGGTTATATCGGCCAACGACAATTTGACTAAACCCATCGGCAATATTACTATGCCCTAAGGCTACTGAATAATCTCCATAGGCTCTTGCAGAAGCGCCAAGAGCTATAGCTCTTGTGCCTAATGCGGTAGATTGTGCTCCGCCCGCAAAAGAAGCATAACCAGAGGCTTCATTCAATACCCCTAATGCTGTTGAACCGTTAGCAGTTGCTTCTGTCTTAAAGCCAAGAGCAACTGCGTATGTATCAGTTGCTTCTGTTTCAAAACCTAGAGAAACTGCAAATAGATCAGAAGCTAGATTATTTGTTAGATCGCCTCCGACTACTGAATTTGTTCCAGTACCCGAACTTATGGAAATATTGGAGGAAAGATATCGTAAATCGCCACTGCTTTGAGTAAGCACATCGACTCCGTCAATCTGGATACTAGGTGATAATGGATTAGGATTTAAGGTAATGACATCATTGGTAGGGTTCGTTGGGTCAACAAGGGTCAGCACATTGTTGGCATCCAGGATCATTTTAGGTGCTGAGGTGACATCGGCATTTTCGGAAAAATAAAATGCGGCATCATCTTGGTGAGCCTCCAGAATAACTGTAGAAGCTCCTCCCGGCTCGTCGTAAGTCAAGGTTACGACAGGGACTGGATTGACTGGATCATCTAAGTTATTGACGGTCACTGCATCAAAGCTTGAGCCTGACGCACCTGCCTCAATGTCCATGACCAGTGCTTTGACTCGCCAATTATTTGAGTTGCCCGCGCCCACGGCTACGTAGAGTTGATCCCCTGTGGTCACGGTAATGGGTGTTCCTGGTGCATAACTGGCGTTGGGCTTCAGATTATACTGAGAATCCACAATGGTATTGGTATCCGAGTCCCAGAACACAAAATCCATTTTATCTCCTGAGTTGGTGCCCAAATTAAAATCAACCTGATTGAGCAAGAGTTGGTTACCAGAGGCAGTTAAGCCCGTCGTATCAAAGGTATAGACGATCCCCTCCCCCAATACATCCAATTTATTGTTACCTACTCCTATTCCATTATTACCGCTAAACTTGATGGTGCTCGCGGAGGTGAGATTTCCTTTGTAAGTCTCAAAATTAGCTGGATTGGCTGTGAGATCCCAGTTGTTCACTCCCGAGATCACGTAGGAAAAGGAATCCCCGGCTGCGGCATTGGTCAAAGTGCCAGTGGCCGAAGGAGTGCCCGGATTACCGGCAACCGATAAGGGATTTGCCGTGACCGTCCAATTAGCGGAACTTGAGCTGCCGCCTCCGCTGTTGCCTATAGTGACTTGTGCGTTTGTGTTGGTTGCAATGAGCGCAACCCCTGCCAAAATGACCCAAATGTTATTTTTTTTCATAATTTTTTTATAAAAATTTTGCGCTGATTGAGGTTATAGCTGTTGAGTTAAATAAATTACCGTTGCAAAATGCCGATAAATCCGACTAAGTCAAGGGTTTATCAAACGTCAGAGCGAAATTTGAAAGGGCATTTTTACATCTATAGACGTAAGTCGTTACTTTTCTGACACTTCCATCATTTACTTAGCAAAGCAACCATTAGGTTACAAAAGACTAATACGTGATGCTAAGAAAAAGTAGCTTTATACTCCCGGAACATTCCGACTAGAAGGATTGTTACGAATTTCAAGGAGGAGTTTCTTAGCCTGTTGGGCAACTTCTGGATGGTTTTTGAATACGTTTTCCTCCTCTGCAGGATCTTCCTCAATATTATAGAGTTGCTCGAGCATTTTGCCCTTTTTAACTTCACTGGTTCCAGCTGCCGGGATCCCTTCAATATACTTCCATTTACCAAAACGCAGAGCGTGTCTCCCCAGAACATCTCGGTTTATTAGATGAGGGCGATCACTTTTCTGAGTCGTATCCTGCAGGATGTTCCAGAAGCTGAAGCTATCTGGAGCGGCCACGGCTGGATCCGGAACCTTACCATCTACAACTTCTGCAATGGTGGCAAACAAATCACCCGTGGTCACAAGCTCATTGGAGACCAGTCCTTTACCCAATTTAGCAGGCCAACTGACGATGAAAGGGACGCGCAGACCGCCATCGAAAATGGTGTGTTTATCGGCTCGTATATCACCATTGAATTTAAAACCCATGTCAAAGGTGATTTTTTCATGCTTTTCGTCGTTATTAGGGATATCACCGCCATTATCAGAAGTAAATATAAACAAGGTATTTTCGAGAGCCCCTTTCTCTTTCAAATAATCAATGAGCCTACCCGTTACTCGGTCTGTATCTTGAATGAAGTCTCCATATAGACCCGCCCCGCTTTTACCTTTCATATACTTGGAGGGAATGATTGGGTGATGAACCGCTACCGCACCAAAATAAAGAAAAAATGGTTTTTCTTTTTCCTTATTAATCCACTCAATTGCTTTGTCCATGGTAGTATCCATCACTTCATCAGTAACTCGTTGGGGTGCATCATAGCCTGCGTAGGCATCTTTGGCTTTATAGTAGCTTGTGCCATAGACCTGCATTTTATCTGACTTCAGTCCATATATTCCATCGTTTTCAATATAGACCTTATGAAAATCATCCAGGTTGTTTGGAACTCCAAAATGATAATCGAAACCAACTTGCAAAGGTCCTGGCTCAATTTTTCCGAGTAGGTTCTTAAACTTCTTTTCTTTATATCCAAGATGCCATTTACCAATAGCAGCCGTGCGGTAGCCTTTATCTTGGAGGAAGGAACCTATCGTCTTTGTTTCGGGGTCAATGAGTAATGGATCCATGGTGTTGACAACAGACTTCTTAAGGCGAGTTCTCCATGAATATTGGCCAGTCAACATGGTATAGCGAGTCGGCGTACAAACTGATGCCGTAGCAAAGGCATTTTTAAAAAGAATCCCTTGTTCAGCTAATCCATCAAGACGGGGCGTTTTCACAAAATTCTCTGGCGCACCATATGAATTGAGACTCCCATAACCTAGATCATCTGCCATGAAAATGACAATATTGGGCTTTTCCGCCATGAGGGATGTAGGTAAAAGCGTTGCTATGGGTAAGCAATGAAGGAAACGAAGTATTTTACTGAACATAGAAACGAAGATTATAATCGTTGATTCGACGACAAGTCCAGAGAAAGATATTCGAATAAGCATCCGCATCAGGAATAATAGACCTCGCATTACCTTCATACATAGGAATAGCGCTTGCCTCTTTCGAACATAAACCTTAGCCTTCTTCGCTCAATAATTGTGGATGCAACAATCATTCCTAAACAATTGAGAGAGTAAACTGAAACAGATCTTAGGACTTACAAAATAAAAATATGAATCCACTTTATTGATCTTCCAGAAGGCTGGAGAATAAAGATCATCCACTAAAACAAAGGTATAAACACTATGAATAGTTACTTTGGAACCATTGACTACGTCTTAATGGCTGTCTACATCATCATCCTAGTTGGCATAGGTCTGGCTTTGAAAAATAGAGCTTCGGAAAGTCTTAAGGATTATGTCATAGGCGGTAATAAGCTTCCTTGGTGGGCTATGGGAGTCTCAGGTATGGCTCAGTTTCTAGATCTCGCTGGAACCGCACTGATCGTTTCCTTCCTTTTTTTGCTTGGGCCAAGAGGGCTATTCATCGAATTCCGAGGAGGGGCCGTTCTTATCCTCGTTTTTATGATGCTTTGGACCGGTAAATGGCACAGGCGTTCAGGTTGTATGACCAATGCGGAATGGAACCTCTTTCGCTTTGGGGACCGCTGGGAGGCTCACTTCGCCAGAATTCTTAGCGTTGCTGGCGGCTTTTTTAATAACGTAAGCCTTATGGCCTATTTGATCTATGGTACGGGAATCTTTCTAGCTATGTTCCTGCCATTCGAGCCTTGGCAATGTGCTGCCGTCATGATTGGGGCGGCCACTATCTACACGATGTTATCCGGCTTCTATGGGGTTATTCTTACCGATCTTTTCCAGTCCGCCATTATCATCCTGGCGGTTGTCTTCATCTCTATCATTTCATTTAATTTGATCACCGACTCGCAAGTCTTCTATGAAACCGCAGTAAAAGTCAGTGGTAATACCGAGTGGAAAGACTGGTATCCTCAATGGGAAACAAAAATGCCCAAGGGCTATGAGGCATACACCCACTTGATCATTATCATGAGTTTGTATCTGATGAGAAATGTCTTCTTCGGTATGGGTGCGGGAGGAGAGCCTCGCTACTTCGGGGCAAAAAATGACAAGGAATGTGGTAAGCTCACTTTTCTCTGGACGCTGCTAATGGCTGTCCGGTGGCCCATGATGATGGGACTTGCTGTTATGGGCATTTTCTTGATCAATGATCTATTCCCTAACCCCGCAACGACAGACCAAGCTTCGGCCATTATCCGTAACGCCTATCCTGAGGTGACGGAAAGCACCTGGCAAAATGTGATAGCGGATGTTGCCAATAAGCCCGAAGAGCTATCACCTGCTATGATTGGACAACTTGAAGAATTAGTAGGTGCCAGCACCGCTGCTACTTGGAATCAAAAGATTCAGCTTCTTGGTTTTCACGGGAGTATCAACCCCGAAAAAATCCTACCCGCTGCGCTCATTAATTCCGTAGGTGATGGACTAAGAGGGTTGCTCGTCATTGCCTTTGTAGCAGCATCATTATCTACATTTGCCAGCTATGTGAATCAAACCACTGGACTGGTTGTCAATGACTTATATCTGGGCTACATCCGAAAGAAAGCTAAGACCAAGGAGCTTATTTACATCAGCTGGTTAACAGTTCTGGCGCTTGTTGGACTGGCCTTTGCCTTCTCAGCTACTCTCAGCAGCATCAATGAGATCTGGGGCTGGTTTATCATGGGTATTGGTTCTGCTTTGATGGTACCGATCACCTTACGTTTCTACTGGTGGCGCTTCAATGGAGGCGGGCTAGCCTGGGGAACATTTACAGGACTTACGGGTGCCATTGTCCAGCGTCTTTTCTTTCCAGAGCTAGACGAATTTGCCACCTTCGGAATTGCTCTAGCTTCAGGGTTTAGTGGTTGCATCTTAGGCACTTACTTGAGCCGTCCGACCGAGCATAATGTTCTGGTGAACTTCTATCGTAAAACAAGACCGTTTGGTTTATGGGGTCCTATGAAGGAGGCCTTAAATAAAGAAGAACGTAAAGCCATGAATAAAGAACATTTTCGTGATATTATTTCAGTTCCTTTCGCCTTAACTTTTCAGGTCGCCATCTTCCTGGCACCTATGCTTTTCATCATTCACAACTTTGAAGGCTTTTGGTCAGTCTTTGCCATAGGAGTAGTCGCTTTTGCCGGTTTGTGGTATTTCTGGCTAAGACATTTAGGCAAGGCTGATGACAATAATGTGATCGGGGAAAGAACTGCCCCTGATCCATCCCCAACAGAAACTAAAAAAGAAAATTATGTCTAATACATCTTCTCATAAGAAAAAAGCGCTTGTCGTCTCCCATACGCACTGGGATCGCGAATGGCGTTATCCCGTCTGGAAAAACCGCATGCTCCTAGTGGAGTTTATGGATTGGTTGCTCGATATCCTCGAACAAAATAAGGATTATGGAAGCTTTCTCATGGACGGTCAGACCATCGCCCTGGCCGATTACCTCGATGTTCGGCCTGAAGGACGTGAACGCATCAAAGCACAAGTTCAGGCAGGGCGCTTAATCATTGGGCCATGGTACACTCTACCTGATCTCTACCCTGTTAATGGAGAATGTCTGATTCGCAACTTGTTAAAAGGAATCCGCTTCTCCGCTGAGTTTGGCGGTCACAATCCGGTGGGTTATCATACCTTTGGCTGGGGGCAAACCGTACAATTTCCACAAATCTATCATGAGCTTGGTATTGAGTTTCTCGTAGCCGCCAAAAGAATCACCAAACATCGTGCACCTCACTGCGAATTTCTGTGGGAGTCTCCAGATGGTTCACGTATTCTCACCTCCCGCTTAGGACAGTTTGCTCGTCAGAATGGATTCTTCTGTATCCATTTTCCTGTCCGGCTTGGAAAGTCTTTCTATGATGAGGAATATAAATGGGATTGGGGAAAAACAGGCGTTGTCTACCACCGCGCTAATGAAGACAAAGCGTTAGAAGATTACTTTCGTATCGACCATGAACAAGGCTACCACAAAGACGCCCTAAAAGACGGTATGATGGAAACATGGGAAAACATGAACGAAACGCTGGTTCCGGACTTTCGCCTACTGATGTATGGCTGCGATTTCACCACCCCAAACCCAGCTCTACCTCAAATGATCAAAGATGCCAATGAGGCTATTGATGAGATCGATTTTAGCGTCGCGAGTTTGGAAGAATATGCCAAGGGGGTAAAAGAGCGCATCGATCTTGAAAAAGTTCCTCTAGTTACAGGCGAATTGCGCGATGGGCCGGCATCCGCTGTTTCCGGCAATGCTCTATCCGTACGCATTCACATCAAGCAGCTAAATAAAAAAGTAGAAAATATTCTTATCAAGCGCACAGAGCCTTTGGCGGCTTCTATGTTGCAACTCAAGGAAGAATACCATACTTCGTTCTTTGAAAAAGCGTGGGACTATTTACTGCTATCACACCCGCATGACTCTATCAACGGAGTCACCCAAGACAAAACAGTGAATGATAATCTTTACCGCTTGAACCAAGCTTTAGAACTAAGCGAAGTCATTTACGAAAAATCCATCGAACAACTTCTACGCCGCCTGGATCTTTCTAAGTTTGCTGAAGATGATGTGCTTTTACTTCTTCATAACTCTCAACCACGCCCCATCCGCGAGGTCATGAAAATTGGTATTGATACCCCATCTGAGAAGAATGTCTGGGATATTGCAGCAGAGGATACAGATGGACAACCACTAGCCATTCAATTTATCGCGCGCGAAGAACGCAAGGCACCGGTCAACGACTTTGAAGCTCGTCCTTGGCCATTCTTCTCGGATCGCCACGATATTTATCTGGATACTGGAGAAATTCCGGCTGGAGGCTACAAGGTTATTCGCATTGTTCCCAAGAGCACCTTTTGGCGTGAAGAAGAATGGTGGCCCGCTATGCGCACCTCACAGGGCAAAGAGATCTCTAAGCAGCCACATACTTTGGAAAATGATCACCTTAAAGTCACCGTCAACTCTGATGGAACTTTTGACATGACTGATAAGGTCAATGGTCGAACGATCTGTAACATGCATGCTTTTGAGGATGCAGGTGACACAGGTGACTACTGGGCTTATTACCCACCTTATCACAACCAAGTTTTTAGCAGCCGTGCCGGTCAAGCTCGTATCTGGTTAGAAGATAATGGAGAACTCACGGCAACCTACGTTGTGGAAATTACGATGAAACTTCCTGCTCGCGCAGAGTACGAACGTGTCACGAATCAAGGGTATGGCAAAAGAAGTGCTGAGACTGTTGATGTGGTGATTACCTCTCGTTTGACTCTGGATAAAGATTGCAAACACTTAAAGATTAAGACTGCAATTGATAACACGGCCGAAGATCATCGCATGCGTGTCCTTATTCCAAGTGGGATCAAGACAAACTTTGCCGATGCGGCTGGACACTTCACCGTTGATAGACGCGCTGCCAGACCTACCTTCAATGATGAGGGTGATTCGTACCCTGAGATGGCAACCGTGCCGCAACAGCAATTCGTCTCAGTCAGTGATAGCAAGTATGGACTTTCCGTTCTCAATAACTGCTTAACGGAATACCAACTGCTTGAAGATGAGAATGGAACATTAGCACTTACTTTATTCCGGAGTGTTCGTAACCGTATCTGCACTGAAGCCCGCGTTTCCGCTGTCTTTCCTCAGCAAAAAGGAGGCAAACTCTTACAAACTTTAGAGTATGAATATGCCATTTACCCGCATGCTGGAGATTGGGTGGGTGCAGATGTCCATGCCGAGGCTGAGAAAATTAATGTGAAATCACAAGCACTGCAAATCTCCGCACATAAAGGTGGTGATCAGCCTTTATCGAACTCTTTCTATGAGATTGAGGACCCCAACTTAGTCCTGTCTTGTTTCAAGAAGGCGGAGGATAGCGACAATCTCATTGTCCGTGTTTATAACCCTACTGCTAAAACCATCACTACAAATCTAAAGATTGGCTTTAGCATCAAGAAAGCGCATTGGGTTAATATCAATGAGGAGCGCCGCAAGGAACTCACTATCGACAATGGACTCATTCTTTTAGAAGTGGCAAAAGGTAAAATCTATACCATCGAATTAGAAACGGTTTAAAACGATGAGCACAGTCACCACCAAAACGATACCAGGTCTCGGACCTATTGACCCAGCTTTTGAAAAGGATTTTATTTCTTTAGAATCAGCAGGAAATGGCATGTGGCAAGTAAACAAAGAAGGTGTTCGAGAGATCTTTACTTTTCTTGATCAAAAAGAGGAATATATTGTCTTTGAAGATAAAACCCTTGTTTATGTGAAATCCGCCATGGGTTATCCCGCTATCTATGAACTTCCTGAGGTATCATATGAAGGCCCCGCAACTGCTGTCCTCATGGACCTTGATGGCACAAGTGTTCATAGCGAAAGCTTCTGGATTTGGATCATTGAGCAAACGACTTCGCGCCTATTGGGTGATCCTAAATTTAAACTCGATCCCGCAGATGAACCTCATGTTTCAGGTCACTCTGTCAGTGAGCACCTGCAATACTGCATTGATAAATACGCTCCGGGAAAAGCGATTGAAGAAGCTCGCACGCACTACTTTGCTATCACTCGCTATGAGATGAATGAAATCCTTGAAGGAAGAGGCAAGCCAGGCGCCTTTACACCGGCCCCAGGCTTAAAAGAGTTTTTACTAGCTCTCAAGAATGCCAAAGTAAAAATTGGACTGGTTACCTCTGGCCTTTATGAAAAAGCCTGGCCCGAAATTCTCGATGCATTTAGAACTCTTGGCTTAGGTGACCCTCTCAAATTTTATGATGCGGCAATCACGGCAGGTATACAGGTTGGTGGTGGTCAAGCGGGAACTCTTGGTGAACTTTCGCCCAAACCTCATCCCTGGCTTTATGCAGAAACAGCTCGAGTTGGGCTAGGCCTAGACCCGTCAGAAAGCCACAAAGTGATTGGCATGGAAGACTCAGGAGCAGGTGTTGTTTCTATACGCCTCGCGGGATTCACAGCTATTGGCGTAAAGGGAGGCAACACAGAGCGCAGCGGTAAAAATGTCCTCCTTTCCCAAAACTATGAAAACCTAACCGACTCTTTGCCCTATATTTTAGGGCAGTAAATGAGAAAAGCCTCAGCTCATCTTAGGTTAAATGCCTGCTTTCTGGAATTTAGGGACTGCTTCAGCAATAAACTCTTTTAGCATATCAACTGTTTGGTCGTGGTTTTTACCCCCGCGCTTAAAATCCTCTTCCACTATGGAATTAACACTTACATAGGCCCAACGATGAACTTTGTTATGCACAACACGATCCCAGCTTGTTAAAACCACTCGCTCATGATGGTGAGGCGTTGTTCTATCACTGCCCACAAACCAATACATAAAAATAGAACGAAGATTTCTCTTCTTTTCTCCATCCTGCACTTCTCGGTTCAAGAGTAATTTCATAACGGACAGTTCGGTATCGTTATCTAAAGTTACATTTTCAACCTCTCCACCACCAATCGTCCAACCCTGAGCTGGCAAGCAGATCTCAGGGCGGTGAATACTTCTCTTTTGCGCACCGCTAAGTACAATGGATGCAACTAACTCGCTGCCGCTAAAACTCAAGTATTTCTTACGGGCAAACTCCGTGTCATCCGGTAAAATATGTCGTTCAGCTGCGCTTACTTCAATCTCCTGTCCTATGTACCTATCAAGGAATTTAGGCAATTCCATTAAAACACCTGAGGTATTAGATAAATCTAGCTCGGGAGAAATTCTACAAGCCATCAATGTTAAAACGGTTGCTACTAGCAGCACCATCGATCTCCAAATATTTAGTTTTTTGAGCATCTCTCTATTTCCAGTTGAAAGCTATATTCAAATCATTTTCTAAAAGTTCTTATTGCTAGTGACCCTCTAGTATTCAGAACCTTTTTTAATATCATGAGGTGGCTTTGCTAGTTTTACAAAAAACTGAGACCAATTAAGGTTGAGCAGGCCACCAACTCCAGCCATACCTCCCAAGGCAATCACAAAAACCATAAAACCAGCAAACAAATGAAATGTAGAAGGTTCCTCGAGTGTTCCTATGGCAAACTCAGAACCAAAAAGCATAGTTCCAAAAGTCAAAATAAGGATCCTTACTAGATTTCCTGCAACAGCAAGAGGAAGCGATATAATAAAAATAACCCACCTCTTCCAGTTATTAAGTATCATGGTGAATAACCCATAAACGCTTTCACCCAAACTTGAAAATGTCATCTGGCCATCGTCACGCTTAAAAAATTTTTCGCTGGGCATAATAAAATAAGCGTACAGGGCGCTTATCATCATTAAAGCAAATAGCGATCGAATGCCACTACATGGGTTAGCAATATCTACTGCAAAAAGATCTCCCATTTTAGAGCCGGATGTTGGGTCTGGCGCAGACAATATAGCTGTCCCTTGCCTGACCACATCAATGCCTATGACATTTAATATAAAATTGGCCAATTCTGTCATAATAATACGAAGCGGGAATGCCAACATATTATCTAGGAAAACAAAAGGCCACATGAACATGAGAAAGACCCAAGGGAAGAAGACTCGCTGGAGCAAAGGAACTCCCCCTTTCCACAAAATCCATCCAAGTATAATGACTTGTATCCCTATGTGTCCGAAGTATTGAATTTCTGCCCTAAACCCCAGCCAGTAAAAAAAGAACCCGGCTAGCATGATAACAACAGCACTTTGGATAGGCTTTAACTCACAACTAAGAATTTTTTTACGTTCCCATACCAATATCCCGACCGAGATAAATGGAACTATTAGACAATGCCCCCAGTCGCCATCATTACCATTCCATATAGCCCACGCCATTGATAGCAATGAATGCTCTTTATAGTTATAATCAATGTAGTAAACCCCAATGAGGCCTAAGGCAAGAAGAGAAGCCAATAACACGAGAGCGTCAACAATAAATGCCTGTTCTTTACTAAAATTCATTCACTCAATATCCTGATGCTGTAAGAAGGTAAATCTCTACAGATAAGCCGAAAATCACATGTTATACTAGGAGGATTCTTAAGCTTGGCCATAAAGTATTTCGAATATTTTTTTCACAATTCAAGGGCTGTTTTCTGGAAACTTTCCTAAACTAATTTAATCGGTGCGCTATCATACTACCCAATTTTTTGCCTTGCTTGATCGAGACTGAAAAGCCTTGCTGACTAAGTAATTTTTTAAGATACAATCCTGTTCTTTTACTATCGAGGTCATGATATTCCATGACGATCATATACAAAATATTCCAATCTGACTGCGAAAGACTTTCAAAAAATTCATACTCTATACCTTCCGCATCTATTTTGAGTAAATCAATTTTGTTTAAACTAAAATGATCGACAATATCTTTAAAAGAATAACATTGAACTGTTTCTTTTTCTGGAAAACTCTCTCCTATTTCATTCATAAATGTTGCGGTTGCACCTTCCGTATTTTCAGCAAGCAAAACTCTGTCACCTGACATCCCAGCAATTCCGACACACTCAGCACGATAGCTCATATTATTTTTAGTAAGATTACGCTTGCATTTGGAAAAATTCGCCTTGTTAGGCTCTATCAAAAAATAGTTTGCCCCAGGATGTAACTCATTTAGCCAAACCGAAAATAAGCCTATGTTTCCTCCGATATCTAAAACATTCTGAAATTTTGATTTAATGATTGCTTCCCATGCGTAATCACCTTGCAAAAAAACAGTGCCGAATGCTATTTGATCCCTTGGCAACTCAATCTCAATCACAGAACTCTTTCTCGTCCTTAATTGAACGACCTCGCCCTCTTCACACGAAAACTTTCTAAACAAATAACCCAACCAATTTTCCAGAATAAGAACATAGCCCATAAGACTTAGTATTTTTCTAATCCAGGGAACTCCATGAAAATAATGATGGAGCTTATACAGTATTGTCATATCTATTTTTCTAAATTGCTAGTAAACTCTACAAATACACTAACTTATCATGAAGTCAGAGGATCTTCTATTCTAATTTATGTAGTCTGCTAATAAGTGTTCATGAGCATACAAATTTTTGGAGCTATAATTTTTACTTAGGCACAAAAGAGTTTTTCGTATTCGTCGGTAATTTTCTCCCAATCATACCTATCACGAACCCTGTTCTTTGCATTCATACTGAGGGCTTTCACCATATCAGAGGAATTCTCAAGCTTCTTTATAGCACTAGCCAAAGAACTGATACTATCCTCAGGCGAAAAAAATTCTCCGGCATCTCCTACGACTTCTCGATTTGCTTCGGTATCTCTGGCAATAATACCATTACCAAAGCCCATTTGATCTAAAACAACCGGTCTAGTAGCATCAATAGCCGTGGGGTAAATAAAAGCTTTAGCATGATAGCTGAGCTGCTCGTATCCATTACCAAAAACATAGCCAGTCATAAGGATTTTACCTTTTCCTTGATTGACAAGTGCATGGAGGCGTTTTTTATACTCCGTTTGATAAGGAGCATCTCCCACAACGACTAATGGCGCAGAGATTTCACTTTTGAGATGTGCTTTCATAGCCAAGTCTGCAAAATTTTCAGGTGTTAACCTGGAAACATACAAATAATATCCCCTTTTCCTCAGACCATACTTGTTTAGCACATCACTTCCAGGGTCTTCCTCAACCAAATGGGCTCCGTAGGGAATGAGCTGGGCGTTAATATTATATTCATCTAGGTATTTTTTTTTGATCACTGGGTGATCTGCAATAATGACATCTGCTATGGAAGAGGCCCATTTTTCACTTTTTTTTAACCACCAGCTACCAAATCTGGACCACTTAGCTCTGGCATGATCGGCACCGTCTACATTGACAAGCGTCTTGGTACCGATGAGTTTTGGTATAAAAGAAAGAATTGAATTTCCAACCCCACAAAAATAACAAATATTATAGTCAGCAAATAGGGCATGCAAGAGTGACAGGGTCGTATGAACAATCGTATCCGTAGTCTTAGTAGGAATTGTGGGCAAACAAATAATTCTGACTCCTTTAAATTCTTTCTTTCTGTACTTATTGAAAGGAATTCGATTGTAAACAGTCACTTCGTGACCTCGCTGCACAAGTCTAACTGAAAGCTCTTCTACAAACGTTTCAAATCCAGAGTAACACCTGGGAATTCCTCTTGAGCCTAAAAAAGCGATTTTCATGTCTTTTCTTAGGCAGTAAGCTAATGAATCTTTCCATAAATGAAACCAAAAATTGTCCACATTATTCATGAAGGATCAGGTGGAGGTGGTGCGACACTATCCCTCACCTATTTCCACCGTTACCAAAAAAAGTTTAGTCCCTTTGTTATTTGCGGTTGCCAAGGAAATTTGGCTCAAAGACTCAAAGACCAGGGGCTTAAAGTATATGCTCTACATTTAGATCGTCCCATTCCCTGCATTTTCTCTATACCGCATTTGGTTTATATTCTATTAAAAGAAAAACCTTCCGCTTCAATTATTCATGGTCAATGGGGAGGTTTTTGTGCTGCTGTCGCTTCTTGGATAGCAGGTATCTCTCAAGTTATCTACTATACTCATATGCCCAGCTTTTATACGGACTGGGATTTCATCAGAACCATTAGAAATCGCTTAGCAGAGCTAGTCACATGCAAAATTGCCACGACTGTCGTTTGTCCAAGTGCAGCTAATCGTTATCAATATCTTCTGAGAAACCTTGTTGATGAAAAAAAAGTCATTCATATACCCAATGGAATAGATACAGAGGAGGTCAAACCTAGTGAGGATAAAATCAAGTTACGTCAAGAACTCGGCCTGCCCACTGATACAAAAGTAATAGTCTCTGTGGGTAGGCTTAGTGATCAAAAAAGAGTTGATTGGCTGATAGAGGCTTGGTGCGAGGTTGAAAAAACTACCCCTGATGTGGATCTGTTTATTATTGGTGACGGAGAGGAAAAGCAAGCTCTTGAAAATTTATCCACAAAGCTCAATCTCAAGCGTTGTCATTTTCTGGGTAGACAACCTAACGGTTACAAGTATTTTCAGGCAGCCGATCTTGCAGTCATGACCACCATGTTTGAGGCCCAGCCCTACAGTCTGCTCGAGGCACTGTCCTGCGGCTGTCCAACTATTGGAACAGCTGCCGACGGTGTATTAGAAACACTCACACCTCTATCATCTGATCTTGTATGCCCTGTGGCTTCGCCAGCTCAGCTAGCTAATAAAATGAAAGCCCTTTTTTCAGGAGACATAAATCTTCCAATAGCAAAAGAAATTCATCGCTTTGCTGCAGAGCACTATCACATTGATTGCATAGTAGAAAGACAGCTCAAAGTTATTACGCTCCAATGACTGATAGTCACTCACTCTAGATATTGAGTCTCTGCCTTTTTATTTAAACATCGCCTAAACCTTTAGCTCTTCGTGAATCCTCAAAGGCTACCCTTGCAAAGAGACCAAGCAT
The DNA here is from genome assembly GCA_039192515.1 of Verrucomicrobiota bacterium. Taxonomy (NCBI): domain Bacteria; kingdom Pseudomonadati; phylum Verrucomicrobiota; species Verrucomicrobiota bacterium. The sequence goes on from JBCCXA010000034.1 coordinate 27,702, forward strand.
GATTTCCTCGCTCGGAAAACCGCCGGTAATAAACATTGTTATCAACCACGAGATGATCGAAAAAGTTGCGAGAAAATAAAAGATGTGCTGTGTATCCCTAATATTATTTCTCCATAGGCTCTTGATAATATCCCATATTAAATACCTTAATATATTAAGATAAAGAGCAAAACCCACAAAACCCAAAGTCGCCACCACGGTAAAAAAACCCTTTTCATATCTACCGGTAAGCTTGGCTTGCTCAGACTTTTTCGTAACATCATCACGAGTTTGGTCAAACCAAGCAGTTTCATCAAAAGGCCTAATCCCATGACCAAATAAGATTGAAGCAAAATTTTCTGTAGCTCTTTCCCAACCCTCTTCACGGAGTCTTTTATGAAATTCGTCGCTTTGACTAATGCCTCGTTTGATAGATAAGTTATCCTCTGTAACAACAAAAGCTGAAACAGCTCTTTGCATTTTATCTGGCAATGCTTCAATACTGTAAGGATCAAGGTTAATATAGACCAATGCACTGCCACCTATAACTCCGGATAAAATCAAAAATGGCACATTCTTGGTAATAAAATTCCAATACAGTACCAAAATTAAAAAAATCAATAATGCGGCTCTTCCTCCTCCTAACAAGCAGCCTACAAAACACGCTGAAACAATCATGAAACTAAAAAGCTTAGAGAAAAAGTTTTTACTGAATGAAAAATAAGCCATAGCTATCGAAGCTAAGCTAATCGAGGTTATTCTTAAATCATCTGCATTCCCTACTTTGGGGATATAGTTAATGAGAGGAATGTATACCGTTTGCCTAACTTCTGTAAAAATATTAGTGCTATCAAAACCACCTTGTTGCACAAAGAAATAGATACCCGCAGCAAAGCGTAACATATAGGTTACAAACATTAGTATTAAAGCCGTCTTAAGGTACTTTGTTTTGCCAAATAGATAAAATGCAAAAAATAAAATAAAAGGCCACCCAGCATTCATATACTGTCGACTTACTTGCCCCACACCTCCATAGTCGCTAATCTTATTGTAGGCAACGCAAATGAACCAATGAGCAAAAATATAAAAAGCAATTAAAATAATTGACGGAGGAATTCTTGTTCTTAACAACATAGCACTCTCTTTTTTGAGTGCGACATTTGCTATCAAAGGCAATAAACATACTGCCAACATTAATTCATGCACGTAGAGCTTGAACCCAACATAAAAAGCTCCTCCCATGGAAACAGCGACTATAAAAGGGATCCACCACCTGTCACCAGCTAAAATAACCCATACTCCTCCAACAACAATTAAGAGTATTCCGATAATATTTAAATACCTATGATCTGATAGGGTAATACCTAGATAGACAGCAACAAATAGACCTATGATAAAGACGCAGGCCCCTATCAATTTAGTTACAGAGATATCCGAACCAGAACTCATAGACAATTATAGTAAGCTTTTAATGTTTTAGAAGCGGTCTCTTTCCAAGAAAAAGACCTGGCTTGCTTCAGACTCTTCTGCTTCAAAGAACTTTGAAGCTCCTTAGATTCTATTATCGACAAAATAGCAGATGCAATCTGATCTACTGATTCAGGATCAACCAAAACAGCGGCATCTGCGGCCACCTCTGGTATAGAGGTGGTATTAGAGGTAACTACTGGAGACCCACACGCCATTGCTTCCAGGACTGGCAGCCCAAAGCCTTCAAATAGTGATGGATAACAAGTCAAAGTAGCCTTTTGATAGATTTTGACCAATTCTTCTTGACTGACATAACCTGTAAATTCAACATGCTCTTCAAGAGTATTTTCTTTTACTTCCAGAAAGATATCCTCATACAACCAAGTTGCTTGACCAACAATCTTCAGCTTATGCTCGATCTTCTTCTCCCTTTTAATTTTCACAAAAGCCTTTAGTAGTCGAACTAAGTTTTTTCTGGGATGTAGATTCCCTACATAGAGTATATAGGGAACTTCACCAAATTGTTTAGTATCTTGTGATGTGGGCTTATAGCAATCATCAATTCCATTATAGGTAACAGTAATTTTATGCTCCGGTATATTCCAATGCTCCAGCATGGTTTCCTTTGAATAATTTGAAACGGTCAAAATATGATCTGCAGCTTTAGCTACTCTTTCTGTAATGGCTGCATAGAATAGTTGCTCATATTTACGAAAGCCATGCGGAAAACAAATAAAAGAAATATCATGTATCATGACAATTTTAGGCGGATGTGCCTTCCAAAATTTTGTCCAGTAACTAGAATGATACAGATCTGTTTGTAATTCACTTAAATATTTAGGGATTGTGAATATGTTACGAGTAAAAAAATTCCCTAGTGGAATTTCATACCAACTAAAGGCTTTCGACTTAACCATTTCGGGACATGCTTCCGTTGTTAAAATACATAACTCAACATCACCCAGACTCAATTCACTAAAGCCTCTCAATAATCCCCTAATATAAGTTTCATTACCAGTCTTGCGCCTTCCAAGGCACGTTGCGTCAACAGTAACTCTCATTTAATAAATTGTCTGTTTTAAAGTTGTGATATGGATAGACTCCTGTTACGTCTAAACTTCATACTTGATAGAGTAGAACAAGCAACATTTAAAAATATACTTTTTAGAGTACCTTATATGAAGAAAATTAAAGTGGGTATCGACCTGGCACCGGCTTCACACAGAGCGCCAGGAACCGCTCGTCATGTTGCTGAGCAGGCCCGAGCATTATTTCGAATTGATGTTCCCTGGGATTGGATCCCTCTTTTAGAATCAAAATCTAATCTACTTTTTCAAGAAGTTCAAGAAATGGATTACCAGACGAATGCTGGTCGAAAATTATGGACCCGAGCAACTTTTAGTAATGGGAGGGTGTGGAAAAAAAAAGGATGCCAATTAGCATTTGCTACTGCATATTTTGTTCCCTGGCTTGGAATTCCAACCATCACAAACTATTTTGACTCTAATAATTTTGAATATGGCAATACCTGGATCGAATCAGGAAAACGCTGGAATTTCTATCTACTTAACACACTAAGCTACTATGCCTTGTTCAAGTCTGTTAAGCTATTCGTAAACTCCCAATACTGTATCAATGTGATTAGTAAACATTTCCCTCTTGCGGCAAAAAAGCTGGTGCTAGCACCTCCTGGCATCACTCCCCCTAAAGAAAAACCCAAAACAAAACCCAGTTGGTCTCGAAAACTAATAAAACCCTTTTTTTTGTACGTTGGCATTTTTTCCGACAATAAAAATCAATATAGATTGATAAAAGCTTGGCTAGCTCTGCGCTCCAAAAGAGATGATCTACCACAGCTTATACTTTTAGGTCCATCGGATAGCAGCTACACAAAAAAGTCTATCCTACCGCTGATTGAGAAAACGCATTATAAAAATGAAATTATCATGCCAGGTAGAGTTTCAGATCAAGAGCTAGCATGGGCTTATCACAATGCAGACGCTTACATCCAACCCTCAATTGCTGAGGGATTTGGGTTGCCCATTGTTGAAGCAATGAGCTATAGTCTCCCGGTAGCTTGTTCGAATACAACTAGTTTGCCTGAGGCAGCCGGCAGTGCTGCATTTCTGTTTGATCCTTTTCATGAAGATTCTATAGAAAATGCCTTGCAAGAAATTTCTGCTAATCAAAATTTAAGGTCCGAGCTTAAAGAACTGGGGAAAGAGAGGCCTGCTCAATTTACCTGGAAAAAGAACGCGGAGATTGTAGCTGAGCAGATTGATCAAACATTAACTGGTATGCTTTAGATCAAGGCCTCAAGCTTAGCATGGACTTTATTCTCCTCAAAATCTTTGGCTCTTTTTACCCCCATTTGCCCCATTCGATCTCTTAAATCTTTATGTTTAATCAAATCTATCATTCTCATAGCGAATAATTGAATATCTCCGACTGGAACGAGATAACCCTCTTGCCCATCTTTGGCAATATCTCTAAAGCCATCTGCTTCACTCGCCACAAATGCTCTACTACATGCCATAGCCTCAACAAGCACTCGGCCAAATGATTCATACATGCTAGTCATGACCACAAAGTCTGAAGCTTTCATAAAAGATATACCATTTGGTTGGCTACCTAAAAACTCACACCTCTCTAGCTTCAATTCAGCATGTAAGCTTTTTAGATTTTTCTCCTCACTTCCACCACCTATTATCCATAGTCTTGCATGAAGAAGATCATCAGAAACGATTTTCCAGCTCCTCAAAAGCCAATCAATTTGTTTCTGTGTTTCTAAGCGCGACACAGAAACTATATGGATCTCACTATCGTGCCATTTATACTCCTTTCGAATATCAATGCCCTTTTCCTCTTTCAGAATCTCACCTAAATTAAATCCATTTGGTATAACCTTGATCTTGTCAAATGAAGCAAGTTTACGATAAAGATAATGGTAGCGATTGCTATGGCTCAAAGTGATTACATACTCTGAATTACAACATGCTGTCCGCTCGCATATAAAATTCCTAATAATCCGAATCAAATCCCAATCTGTATAAAAGGAAGGCCAACGAGCAATGTACCAAACCCGTGGAATACCTATCATTCGACTAACGACCGCGCCTAACAGCCCTGCCCATTGCCCATGCAGTATGAGTATATCAAGCTTTTGCCTCTTTAAAATATAAATCAATGGTATTATGCCCAAGAACGACTTTATAAGACTCTCCGTAGGCACACTCTTGTGATAAATTGACAACTTATTACACACATCGGCTAAGCGTCCTTGACCTCCATAGAAAACGGCTTGCTTGTACTTATTAGCATGGAAAAAACGTAGCTGAGAAATGACAGAATTGGACCCTCCTCCCGTATTATCTATATGAATAAAATGCCCTATTTTCATAAAAACTTACACTTGTTATTATTATCCGCTTAACTACCGTGAGTGCCATAAAAATTTATTTTCAAGATCTAAGTTCTTTAAAAATTGCTTACCAAATTTTCATTTCATCTCACCAACAGTATTGATTTAATAATATGAAAAAAATCCGCTCTCTCCTGAAATATATATGCTTGTTTTCAAATTGGTGGATAGCTGCATCTGCAAGATATTTGAGGCACCATCTGGGAAAAAAACAAGTCCTCTACCACCGTAATGGTAGCCGTATTACTTTTCGCCCCGGCTCCGATTATATTGCATTAGGAGAAGTATTTTGTATTGAAAATTATTCACCATGTCTAGATGCAAAGAAGCCTCTTAATGTATGGGATATCGGAGGAAATATTGGATCCTTCGTGCTCTGGCACTCATCGAAGATGGGTGAAGTCAGTTATCACTCATTTGAACCTTGCGAAGATACTTTCAAAGTTCTTTTAGAGAATCAGCAAAGTAACCCCTCTATCAGTTGGAAAGTCTACCCTTACGGACTAAGTAACAAAAATGAGGAGTGTGAAGCATATGTTCCTAATGACATGTATGGACAAACTAGTAAATACTCCGCTAAGGGAAAAAAGGTGATATTACCTCTAAGGTCAATCAATGACGTTTGGTCTGAATTTGGCAAGCCGAAGATTGATTTATTAAAAATCGATTGCGAAGGTGGTGAATATGCTATTTTCAAAGGCTGTTCTGCTGAATTTCTTGAAAAAGTGGAATACATCATTATGGAAGTGCACATCATAGATGAATACAATCCTAGAAGCATTACAGAAAAGCTCGGATCAGCAGGATTTATCATTGTGGAAAATATCCAAGAGCAAGGTGTTATTTGGGCTAAAAGGGGAACGCGTAATCCTCAACAATATTAACACTTATCAGCGTATACCCCTAAAACTCCTAATTAGCTCCCTAACACTCCACCAATAAGAGGTAACAAGCCCTACAACAATCATAGCAAATGGTAACCCCACTATACCGTATAGCCCGCTGAAAAATATGCTAGCAACTAAAACAGCAACCCCGGACAACAGCCAAACTAACCAGAAAGGATTTTTATTCTCTGTCAAGACCATATTTGCCACAGCCCCTTTCATAGTTTCTAACCCGTAGCTTACACCGATTACCGATAAAATAAATACTGTAGGTAATGTTGTTTCTCCGCCTATTAAGTCGATCATTGTCGGACCAAAAATTATAAGGATAGTCGACAAACTAACATAAGTTAAGAAATTCAAAGTTACTCTTTGATAAAAGATTCTCTTTATTTCATTGATATGATTTTGCACTCTGAGTTGATGGTATAAAGGTATTTTTACTCTTGTCCAAATAGCCGAGATCTGGTTAATCGCTCTAAAAAGTTGTAGGGCAAGACCGTATGACGCCGTCTCGCTTAATGTTAATATAGAGGCGCAAACAATTGGAGAAGCAGATAGAGTCAAATAATTACCCAAGCTCATCACTCCAGAACGCCACGAGTTGGGCCATAGTATGGCCAAGGTAGCCTTACAAAAACGAGCCTGCTTTGTGTTACTTTTGAGGTTAGATAACTGTTCAAAATATTTCTTAGCTAATATTCGATAGACCATACTCATAGCTAGGTTTCCTAAAGCTAGGGCAAGTATACCGAAGTCAAGGAGCAAGCCGGAAAGAGAGACCGAGTAGTTGGCCAAAAGGCTTATGATAAAAAGTTGCTCATTCTTCTTCATGTGGTTAATGCCAACTAGTAGATGTCCCCAAAAACCTATTGCAAGATTTAGCGAACAAGATAAGCAGTATATTAGCCAAGCTGCCAAAACTTTTTGAGGCTCTGATGTTTCTTGAGCCTTGTTCCATATCCAAAAACTGATGCCGACTGATATTATTGCAAATGAAATACTTCCCAAGACCAGATAAAAGGACCTTATTGTACCAATCAACTTAGATAATTCTTGAGTGTTAGGAGTGACATTTTTAGGAGCGTCTTTTTGATTTGAACTAAATCCGAATGTTTGCAATCTTTTTGCTCCTCCCCACAAGTATCCTGTAGCTCTCACTACAGACTGTCCAAAACCTAAATCGAGCTGATTAAACACCAATCCCAAAGAAAGAAAAATATACCAAAGCCCAACTTCTCCACTAGGCAATTGGTATAGTATAATAGGCACCATGAGTAAGTTTCCTCCTACTCTGAGCCCGGATGCCATCGCTCCCCAAAAAACAGTCGATTGCTTGGCTCTAATCAAATAATTTTTCAACAGACCCATTAGGTGCCACGAACATAGTGTTAACTGCTAACTATTCAAGCTTTGCTTTTTTACTGAGTAAATTTATTTTAGCTTTAATTTTGGGCATATGAAACTGATCGTAAATGGCTCATTCCTTAGCAAACCGCATGTCGGCATGGGAATGCACACCCTAAGATTAATAAAAGGACTAAAAAGACAATATCCTGAATTGGATTTTTCTGTGGTCCTTCCTCAGGATTTAAAATTCAATATCGCTCAGGACATCCATTTTATTTATTCCCCAGCTTCCAGCCTGAAACACCCTTTATTAAACACAATTCATCAATCTCTAATCATTACCCAGTATTGTAAAAAAAATTATCCTGAAGCCATCTTCCATTCTCCATTTCCCATGTGGAGCTTATGGCAGCCCCAAAAAACCATCGTTACCCTACATGATTGTCTCTATCAAATATACCCAGAATATATGGGTAAGCGTGGTTTGCGTAAACTATATCTCACAGGAACAGAATCCTATGCCGCAAAATCAAATCGGGTCTTAACCGTTTCCCAGCACTCGGCGCAGCAAATTGCCATTCACACGCCAATTCAACAAAAAAAGTTGAAGGTAGTATATAACTGGATTCCTGAAAACTTCGATGACGTTACCGATGAAGAGACTAATCTGGTGAGAAAGAAATATCAATTACCCGAAGAATTTTGGTTATATATGGGTGGATACGACTTTCGCAAAAATGTTGATATGCTAATCAAAGCCTACGCGACAGTTGCTCAGAAAAAAAATTGTCCACCACTTGTCCTGGCTGGAAAATTACCAGATGAAAAATCGCCACTCTATTGCCATCCAATGACTACAGCTAAGCATTGTCATATTGATGATAAATCTCTGTTAAATCCGGGCTTTATTCATGACAAAGACATCGCATCTCTCTACAAAGCAGCTAGGCTGGTTATCTATCCTTCACTTTATGAAGGATTTGGTCTCCCAATACTTGAGGCATCCTCAGTTGAAACACCAGTTATAGCATCTCACTCCAGTAGCATTCCGGAAATCATCGAGAATCGGAATTGTCTTTTTGATCCACTCTCGGTAGATGATTTAATCCTAAAGTTAGCAAAAGCCGCTGATCATCCAGAATCGTTTCTAAATCCCCTAAAAGATAAATTCACTGAAAAAAAATGCCTGAAACAATACCTAGATATATTAAAGGATGTAGATGATAACCATTCTTAAACTAAGTTCTATACTCTAAAGTTCCATTCGCTCTTAAAATCTCTATCTAATAGAGTGGAAAGTATATCGACGTCTTCGCTTAGATTCTCTAGAAGATACTCATATACATGGTAGTCGGAGCTATCAAATCGTTTTTCAATAGTGTTTGCCTTCCAGAGAGTGTCAAATAAGCGAGATCTCAGCTTATCGGGCAACAAGCTTTTGGCCATCCGTCTAGGAAATGAATTTCTATCGATCATCAATTGGTGTAACCAATTAACCCTAGACTTGCCTCCTTTATTACTCCAAGGTAGCTGGAGCTTGGAGTTATCATCTATTTCAAGAAAGTCAGACAAAGAGCGCAAACTTTCAACTGGGCTATCACGAAGCTTATCTAGTGTTTCAATCCAAAAACTAGATCTTGGAAATGCGCTAAAATAGCGCTTAATATGTCCTGTAAATGAAGCAAGATTAAGGTACTGCAACATGATAGGAGCAAATGTGTAAGGACCATAGTTGGCTTGTTTACCCTGCCTTCTTTCTTTCTCTAACGCTAAGGCATCTTTTAGAGAAGTTGCCCCCTCATAACCTTGTAGTCTATTGTGGCTGTACAGAGATTCTATAAAGTCTATGGGATTACGCAGCATAATTATAATCTTAGGATCAACACTTGACAGGCAAATTTCACGGCACGCCGCTTGGGAATAAAGATATAAAACGGAAGCCTCACAATAATATTTACTATCTTTTGAGAAATCAAAAAGATTCAAATATTCATCTCTAGTCATTTGATGGCTTTTTCTCTCAAGATCAGAACATAAGTAAACTGGCTCTTTAATATTCGAGCCCGTAATTTCCGGATGCTGCACTAAAGCATCAAATAGAGAAGTTGTTCCACACTTGGGTGCCCCAATGATAAACAAGTTAGGAAATTGGATCATTGCACTAATTATTTATTAGAAAAACTAGAAAATCTTCTCCTCAGTGAATCTGACCACGTTTGAGCATCTACCTCATATTCATAATTTTTATCAGCATGGTTCATATGATCACTCATCTGGGCAAATACCATAGAATCACCACTACGTGGGTAAAAGAACACTTCCCATACTGGAGAAGCTAATAAATAGGGAACTAATATTTTTCCTTTTCGACATTCCGAAAGTTGGGCTAAGCACTCTGGACTACTCGCGTTATCAATTAGAATACATGAGCCTACTCTAAATTTACTCTCGAGAATTTTAAATTCCTCAAACGTCCTCATTGCCGAAGGTGCTGAATCTAATAATACAAAATCCACATGCGTTAGCTCAGAATACAAATGATCTAGACTTTCTAAACTGTCCCCTACTCTAAACTCGATGTTCGAAAAAATAGGCTTTGTCTCTGCTTCAGTCCGGTCTACCACTTCCTGACTAATATCTATTGAATAGAGCTTAGCTGAATCAACACCTCTTAGACTTCTCGCAAATGCCATAGTGCTAACACCAGTGCCAATCTCGATGGCTATAAATCCCCTATTTAATTCTGATCTCTCTGATAAAATTCTTTGGATAGCTTCCACATGCGTTTCGTTTTGATATACCCTCGCCCAAGGGAATATGGGCAGTAACTTCATCACAGTTCTGCCTATAATGTTTTGAAGGGGAAAGATCATATTACTAACTTGTTTATTTTGCACAGTACTTCTTTATATGAAAGCTAGTCTTAGCTTCATGATTATTTACAAAACTATCAACATTTGGAATTCATGACCACTTTACTTTTTTCTTCTAGCCACAGTATAACATTTGTTAATATTTTGAAGTCATAGGGTAGCTTATCCTAATATAAAAGCCAGTTGTCAAATTAGCCCTATCTCTAGAGAATGGTTAGAACTGCAATATTGCTGAAGGTGGATGAAGATACTAGCAAGAAAGGCCTTTTCCTAAGCATCATCGGACTTTGTGTGAGAGTTGTTAAAAAAGCCTGAGGCTAATAGAATTGATTGTTTTATAAAAATCTGCCTGCTAGTTTGAAAAGCTTATGATTTTGATACTAGGTGGCAGAGGGTATGTTGCCTCCGCTTTTCATAAATACCTCTCTTCTGTGGGACTGGAGCACAAAGTTCTCAGTAGAGCTGAGGTTGATTACGCAAAAAGAGAAAATCTCCAAGAAGCCTTACGATATCTAAGACCTCATTTTGTCATAAACGCAGCTGGGTATACGGGTAAACCAAATGTTGACGCGACAGAAAGTAAGAAAACTCTATGTGTCGATGCCAATTTATCACTCGTTTGCAAGCTAGCGGACATCTGCACAGATATGAGAATTCCTATGGGACATGTTTCTTCAGGCTGCATTTTTTCAGGATCTCGAGCAGATGGTTCCGGATTTATAGAGAAAGATCCACCCAACTTTGACTTCAGACATAATAATTGCAGTTTCTACAGCGGCACTAAATCGCTAGCTGAAGAAGTCCTTAACGAAACAGAAAATGTCTACTTATGGAGATTACGTATCCCTTTCAATGAAATTGATAGTCCTCGTAACTACCTAACAAAAATCATGAATTATGAGAGACTACTAAATGTCAGAAACTCGATCTCACAACTCGATGAATTTGCGCGAGCTTGTTGTCAATGCTGGGAGAAACGGATCCCCTTTGGAAAATACAATGTCACAAACCCAGGATCTGTGACCACCGAAGAAGTCGTAGAAATGATCGTCAAAGCGGGTTTTTGCAAAAATCGCAAATTTGCTTATTTCAAAGATGAACAGGAATTTCTGGAGAAAGCGGCCAAAACCCCTAGAGCTAGTTGCATTATGGACTCCTCTAAGATTCTTAATTGTGGAATTTCACTCACGGAAGTTCATGAATCTTTGGAATGGTGCCTCAACAACTGGAAAAGCTAAACAAACTGTATTCCAAGCAACCGTATTCAAAAAACACTTTATTAGTCCCAATGTTATGTTTAGAAATCTCCATGCACCATATGAGAGTATGTTTTTTAGAACTTTAATTTTATATAGAGAGGCTAGTGAATGAGAATTTTTGTAACAGGCGGAGCGGGTTTTATAGGCTCAAACTTTATCTTACAACAGTTGAGTGAAAAATCTATTCTCGATGTAGAAAAATTGATTAATTTCGACAAGCTCACTTACGCTGGTAACTTAGATAATCTCAGTTCGATCAAGCATAATCCACGCTACCACTTTATTGAGGGAGATATCTGTGATCAAGAATTGGTGAGTGCCCTCTTTAAGGAATATGACATTACCCATGTGCTTAATTTTGCTGCGGAATCCCACGTGGATCGATCAATCGAAACCCCGGAAGCATTTATTCAAACAAATGTCATTGGCACTCTCAGGCTCTTGCAAGCCTTTAAAGAACTTTGTGCTAAAGAGAAGACAGATAATGCTCAAAGAAAGTTTTTACATGTCTCGACCGATGAAGTGTACGGGACTCTATGCGCAAATGATCCTCCATTTTCCGAAACCAACTCCTATTTACCAAATAGTCCTTATGCAGCTTCTAAAGCTGCTAGCGACCATTTGGTGCGTTCCTATTTCCACACGTTCGGTCTACCGGTTGTCACAACCAACTGCTCAAATAATTATGGCCCCTACCAATTTCCCGAGAAACTCATACCTCTAATGATCCTGAATGCCTTGGAAGGAAAAGATCTCCCTATTTATGGCGATGGAAAGAATGTCCGAGATTGGCTTCACGTCGAAGACCATTGCCAAGCCATTGCTACTGTTTTACTAAAGGGGATGGAAGGAGAAACTTATAATATAGGAGGAAATTCTGAAATGACTAATCTAGAGGTTGTCGATACCATATGCACCAGTCTAGATAAACTAAAACCCAAGGATTCGGGATCCTATCTAGATCAAAAAACCTTTGTCAAAGACCGTCCAGG